>CAZTVT010000020.1:0-17706 GCA_964617175.1 uncultured Clostridium sp. | reverse complement strand
CCGATAGAATCATTATACCATTTTACTCCGCTTTTTTGTGCCACAAGTTCCATCCTATGTTCTACTCCACCAAAAGAAGTTACTACAGTTTTAATATCATTTTTATCTACTAAATCATATATAGCAGTAGCAGCAGCACATATATTGGCTAAGTTATGAATCCCAACTAGCTTTACATCTTTTATATTACAAATTTTTTCATTTTTTCCAAATATATTAGAAACTATATAATTATTTTTTAAATATACACCTTTTTTTACATCATTTTCAACACTAAAAGCTCTTATGTTAGTATTTATATTTCTATCTTCTATTATTTTTAAATAATTATTTGTTATATTACAATCTTTATTTAAAACTAAAATATCATTCTTATTTTGACTTAAAAATATATTTGCTTTAGACATGATATATTCGTTATAATCTTTATGATAATCTAAATGATTAGGAGAAATATTAGTAATTAATGAAATATGAGGACTTTTGTCTAATGTCATAAGTTGAAAGCTACTAAGTTCTAGAACAACCACATCTTCTTTTTTCATTTCATCTAATTTTGAAAACAAAGGGGTACCAATATTTCCACCAAGCCATACTTTATATCCTGCTTGTTCTAAAAATTTTGCAATTAATGTAGTAGTAGTAGTCTTTCCATCACTTCCAGTTACCCCTATAACCTTACATGGTGCAAGTTCTATTACTTTTTCTATCTCGGATGTTAGAATAGTATTTCCAAGCTCCACTGCTTTTTCTATCTCATATGTAAATGGTTTTATACCTGGAGATCTAAAAATATAATCATAATTTTCTAAATTTTCTAAATAATTATCTCCTAAAACAAACTCAACACCAATATTTTTTAACATATCTACGCTATCATTTAGTTTTTCTTTTTTATCTCTTGCACTAACTTTTGCTCCTAATTCTACCAAGTACTTTATTGCTGGTATATTACTTATTCCAATTCCTAAAACCGCAACTTTTTTTCCTTTTATATTCTCTTTAAATTTGTCTAATTTTTTATTTTCCACAAAATACCACCTTCTTAATTAATTATATTACAATATATTCCAAAATTCAACAAAATTAGTGCTTAATTATAATATAACAAAAGCTCAAAACAAAAGAATAAGACTTTTATAATGAGCATTTACAATTATCTTTGATTTCTTCCAGCCGGATCTCCTCTTCCAATTCTTTCAGCAACGTTCATCTCTCCTATATAAAAATATGAACCACAAGCTGTTTTGTCTTCAGGAGTTCTAGTTTCATTTCCTCTGCAAGGTCTTACCATTATTCTATCGAGTCTGCAAGTACTATCTTCTAAGCAATTATGAGCGCATGTTGATACGTTACATTCAATTTTTTGATGATATGACAATTTAATCGCCTCCTACATACATATTATTTGTATTTTTAACAAAATAATACGATATATAGCACTATTTAATACTATCTCTTAATTTTCTGTGATATGTAATTGTAAATCTATGAACTTCATCTTGCAAAAAAGTAAGAAAGTTTAAAATGTTTTTATTATTAGACAAATCAATTTCATTTCCATCCTTATCAATCAATCCTTTAGTTCTATGTTTATCATTTTTTATCATACCATAAACCAAAACATTAGTCTCTCCAGCTTCTTTTAATGCTTTTTTTACTACATTTACCTGATTTTTCCCACCATCAATAAAAAAAGCATCAGGAAGTGGCCAATCTTCACTATGTTTAAGTCTACGTGTTATAACTTCATACATAGATTTTGGATCATCTTGTGTAGTAGTACTTTTAATTTTAAATTTTCTATACATCTTCTTATTTAGTTTTTTATCTTCAAACCTAATCATACATCCCACTATATATTCATTTCTTAGATTAGAAATATCAAAGCTTTCAATAGAATTAATTTCATATGTAAGTGACAAAACTTCTGAAAGCTCTGCTAATACATTATTTTTTCTATCTTCAATATTTATATGAATGTTATTTTCTACCATGCCTATAAGCTTAGATTTATCACCTTTCTTAGGGCACATAACATTTATATTAATTTTTTTCTCTTTGAAAAATTGATTTAATAGTTCAATACTTTTATCTTCTAATTTTACATATACTTTTTTTGGAATATCTTCATTACTTAAATAATAGTTCGATATAATATATTCCACCTGCTCTGCTATCTCTTCTTTAGCTATATCATTTAATATAACATTATCATGAAGAACTACTTTATAGTCACGTATTTTAAAAACCTGAACATAAAGTTCATTTAAATGATGTACATATCCAAAAATATCTGTACTATTTTCATTCAAGTTTGCAACTTTTTGTTTTAAATTTATTCTTTCAATGTCATCAAGTCTTTTTTTTAGTTTGGCAGCCTTTTCAAATTCTAATTTTTCTATCTTATCATCCATTTCTTTTTTTATTAAATCTTTTATATCAGAATTCTTTCCTTGCAAAAATAAAACAATTTGATTTATCATATTTTTGTATTCATCTAGTGAAACATCATTAATACATGGGCCTAAACATCTTCCTATATGATAATACAAACAAGGTTTAGAAAGTTTCTTTTTCTCTAAATTGTATCTACAACGTTTTACGGGAAAGATTTCTTTTATAGAATTTAGACTTTCCCTCATTGCAGAAACATTAGTATATGGTCCAAAATACATTGCTTTGTCATTTAATTTTTTACGCGTTATAGTTATTAAAGGATATTTATCTTTAATATTTATTTTAATATATGGATATGTCTTATCATCTTTTAACATAACATTAAATTTAGGCCTGTTTTCTTTTATATAATTGCATTCTAATACTAAAGCTTCAACTTCATTTTCAGTCACTATATATGATATGTCACGTATTAAAGATACCATTTTTTCTATTCTTTTTGATTTATTATTTTTTTGAAAATATTGTCTTACTCTTTTTCTAAGTGATATTGCTTTACCAACATATATTATTTCCCCATTTTCATCTTTCATCATATATATACCAGGTTTAAAGGGTAAATTTTCAACAATACTTTTTACATGATCAGTCATGTTTCCCCCTATATATTATTAAAAGAGGGTATTAAACCCTCTTATTTTCATTTTTAATTATTCAGCATCATCAGTTTCATTGTATTTTTCAATGATTGCTTTTTGTAACATTTCTCTAGTTTCAGTGTTTATTGGATGAGCTATGTCTTTAAATTCACCATTTGGAGTTTTTTTGCTAGGCATAGCGATAAATAAACCTTTATCACTTTCAATAACTTTTATATCATGTATAACAAATACATCATCAATTGTTATTGACGCAATAGCTTTCATTCTGTTTTGAGAAGTTACTTTTCTTACTCTTACGTCAGTAATTTGCATGTTGAACACCGCCTTCCTTATCTGTAATTATATTATTACACAAGATATTTTTAATGTCAATAGTTTTTTTACATAACTTTACAATTTTTTTATATTTTATTTTTCTAAACAAAAAGCGACATTATTTGACATTTTTATCTATATAAAATTCTTGTTCTTTTTAAGTTATATTTTATATCTTCTGATATATATTCACCGTATCCAACCATTATATTAGATGGATCTAGCTTCTTTCTAAGTCCAGAACAAACAGTTATTTCTAAACTTCCATCTATTAAAAAATCAAAATTTATTATATCAGGTTTTATATCTATTCTTTCCATCCTATTTTTAGATTTTTTAAGTACCAATAAACTATCTTGTTCTAAGTATTCTTTTAATTTATTTTGATAGTTTTTTTTGATTTCCTCTATTTGTCTTTGAGTCTTATCTATAAATTTTTCCTCATTATAAATCAAACTTATTAAATATGTAGATGCATATACTTTATCCATTATATTTACGCCATCATTTTTAACATATTCTGCACTAAGTACTGTTAAACCAGAAGGCAGTACATTATTTATCTGCTTAATAAAATATGGAATATCTAATTTTTCTATTAAAATCACATCTACTACTTCGCCTATACTCTCAACTCTCCTAGGAAGAGGATCAGCAAAAGTAATTACAGGTTTTGGTTTCTTTTTTTCAGTATATTTTATTTTGATATCTGCTTTTATAAATGCTTCTTCAAATATTCTAATAACTTCAATATGTGTTAAATTTGTAGCAGATTTTGATTTACTAAATATAATTCTTAAATTATCCAATTTTTACTCTACCTTTCTTTTTATATAGTTAAAAATCAAATTTACTTAAAATCTTACTTGATTTTACTTCAATTTTCTCTATTCCTTCTTTTGATATTTTATCCATTATATCTCTTGCTTGTTTATATGCATTTTTATACTGTTCAGACGTAATAACAAAATTGTCTAATGCATGGTTTATTTCATCTTCATTAATAAGTAGTACACCTCTTTGTTTAGTTATAACAACATCTAAGTATAAATCATCGTAAAAAATTCTACCATCTGAATCTATACCATTCATATTTGTTATATCTATATACCACTGCACTATGTCTTTTTTTTCATCAAACATTATTGTTACAGTATAATGTTCATTTAATGGGATAAGTTGTATCCATGTATATCCATCATCAAGTATTAAAAATTCCTCACCTTTATATGAAACTTCAAATTTTTTATTAGCTTTTTCTACAAATATTCCATAAATGTATCCATTAAATTCTTCATTTTCTAATCTAATAGTTTTATCTTTAAATTTTGATACCCTTATCCAATTACTTCTATCTACAAATTTCCTTATCATATACGTTTCCTTACCAAAATATGAATTAAGTATATCATATTTAAATATATTTTTCAAGTATTATGATAAATTTAGCATACATAACTGGTGTGCTAAACTATATATTTTTATAATAATTTTTAAAAAATCATCCAAAAACTTTACATAACTCTTGACAATTATGTAAAGTTGCGGTATAATATAATTATAATAAAACAGAAAAATTTTATTGCGATAAATCGCAGAAAGGATAAGTTAATATGACAAGATTTACAACTACAAACACCAATACCGTATCGGCTTACAATGGCGACATTGCTTTGAATATCCGTAAAGACATCAAAGAAGGTCTAAGCTATTGGGCACTCTTAACAAAATACTCAGGATACGAAGGTCTGGTAGACTTCTACTGGGAACGTAGTTAAGAGATAAGTGGGAAGTAATAACTTCCCACTTATAATTTATATAAGTAAAAAGCGAGAAGTTTAATTTCTCGCTTTTTTTATTTTTATAAATTTCATATTTTTTCTATCATTGAAAATCTTTTCATTTCAATTTCAAGGATATTTCTGGATTCTGTATCAAGATTATTTGATACAAAACTTTCAAAAGTTTGATTAAATCTTTTCCACGAGCCCTTCCCCATAAGAGTGTCATACTGGTTTACAAATAAGTTTAATGTATTTGTTGTAGCAGTATACATGAGTAAATTGTCAGGAGATACAGAGCCATCAATATGTTCTGTATAAGAATCAAATTTATATTTCTCCGCTGTCTTATTTGGGCAATTTTCAAAAAGATTTATAATACTCTGAGTAAAACAAAGATTCTCTTTTAAATGCAAACCTCTTTTTTCAGAATATACAATCCTTAACAATTCTTCTTGATTATAACTCCTGTCTAAAAGTGTTAAAGCTATGTAATCACACAACATTTCTTCAAGAGCATTGCCATATTCTTCAGAGCCATTACTTATTCTTCTTATACTTGTAACATCAAAGCTATTATCCGTTGAACAGTAACCTGATGTTCTTAGTTTATTAATAGGTGCAAACAGCAAATGTCCTAATTCATGAGCAATTATAAATTTAATTAACTGTTCATCATCTTTAGGATTTACTATCAAAAGTAGTGAATACTGAATGTCCTCAGTTAGCAAAAAAGCCTCTGTTTTTGTATTTGACAAATGCAATGTAACCCGCAAATTTTCAAGTTTCTGTTTAAAAACTAACTGATTGTTAAGATAACTTAATAATAAGTTACCTAGTTGTTTTACATACTCAAAATATTTAATCAAACATTCATTTTCTATTTTTTTAATTTTCATAATTTTTTACTCCCTTTAAAAAATTTTTTTTAAATAAATATATATTGCTATATTATTATACCAAATTTTTAAGAAAAAATCAAGTATTATGTATACTTTTGCTTTCTTTTTATTCATATTTTGAACTTGTTTTGATTTGATTTATTTTATTATAAGCAAAGATTATACAATATATTTAATCTGTAATTTTAATGTTATCTGTTTATCCTAAACATATTCATATCTTTAGTATATAATCCTTTTATAGCATTTCTTAACATATCAGCACCAATGGTTGAATAAAGTATTCCATTTGAGCCAAAACCCAAATTACAAAAACAATTTTGCATATTAGGTATCTCATCTATTATAGGAAGAGAATCTCTAGTATTTGCTACTGTAGAATTAAAAGCAAATTCAATAGGAATATCATCTATATTGTACAAGGTCTTTTGCAAAGCACTAAAAAGCCTTTTATATCTATCAGAAGATATATTATTTAAATATTTATTATCAGTAAATTTATCTGTAAATTTAATTTCTTCGCCACTATATATTATTCTATTATTAGGTGCAAACCTTAAAATATGCGATGGCTCTAAGCTATCTCTTGCTGTAAAATTAGTATTAAAATTTTTTAATTTTTCTATTGGTTTAGATACAATTGTAAATATTTTATATAATTCTGCAGGACTATTATCTAAATATTTTAAAGTTTCAATTCCAGAGGCAAAAATAACCTTATCTGCAGTTATTTTAAAATTATTATTGCTTTTACATTCTACATCTTCTAGTCTACATTTTATATCCTCAACTTTTGTATTTTCAAATATTTTTACATTATCCATATTATCTAAATATTCAAAAAGCCCCTGGGTAAACATATATGGATTAAGTATAGCACTTGCATCTTTTGTAACAATTCCACTATTTAGATTAACTAAAGAATGAGAATCTATATATACCGCATCAAATCCAGCTCTTTTTCTTTCTTCAAATTCTCTTGCAATACTTCCTTTCTGCATAAATTTATTGGTAAAATATATATTATCTTGCCTTGAAAATCCAGCTTTATTTTTTAACTCTTTATTTATTCCCTCAATCTTAGAAATAGCATCTAAACATAATTTATACATTCTTGATGCTCCTTTTTTTCCTATATTTTTTTCTAATTTACATATCTCTTTATCTAATCCATATTCCAATGCTGCAGTATCAGCAATAGTATTACCATATCCAATTATATTCTTTTCAACAGCTACTACTTTTGCTCCCTCTTTAGCTAAAAAATATGTAGTAAGTGCTCCTGCAATTCCTCCACCTATAACTAAAACATCTGCTTTTATATCATTAGTAAGATACGGATATATTTTATTTATCTTTGATTTATCTTTCCAATATAATTTACCACTATTTATTTGCATTTAAAACACCTCTAATCTTTATTTTTTACTGTATTTATTTTTTTATACAAGTTATAACATATTTTAAATTTTAGATTATCAATGTTTATTTTTAAAAAAAAGAGAAAAACTATTTATGAGGTGAATTAAAAAAAATGAGATTAAAAAAAACAAAGTTTAATTTTATAATTATTTTATTATTTACTTTATTACTAACATTTCATTCGAAAATTTCAGCATATGGCGCTACTAATTTTAACCCAGAATATGGAGTAACAACTAGTAATGTAAATCTAAGAAAGGAAGCAAATTTAAATTCATCTAGTGTAGTTTTTACTATTCCAAACAATACAAATTTACAAATTATAGGTTCTCTAGCTAATTTTTATATTGCTTTTCTTGAAGATGGAAGAGTAGGTTTTGTATCAAAAGATTTTGTGAATATACAAGAAAAAAAAGGAGATTTTAATGAATATACAAATATAGATAAATATTTTGTAACTGTTAACTCTAATTCAACAAATCTTAGAGGCGGTCCTAGAACATCTTTTCAAATTTACGGAAAATTAAGTGAAGGTGAAAGACTTGAAGTTATAGGAAAAATAAATGATTTTTTACTTGTTATAACTGAAAATAACACTGTTGGAATGGTAAGAGAAGATTTAATAACAAAAGAATTTAATATTTCTAATGAAGAAATAAATCAACAAACTAATCAACTTTTAAATCTTATAAATACAGAAAGAGGAAAAAATGGACTTATTAAACTTGAGACTCTGCCAAGACTTCAGGAAATAGCCACCTTAAAAGCTGAAGATATGGTTAAAAATAATTATTTTGAACACACTTCTCCAAATTATGGTAGTCCTTTTGAGATGATGCAAAACTTTGGTATTACTTACAAAACTGCAGGTGAAAATATAGCTGGTAATTCTACAATTGAAGGTGCCTTTAATTCGTGGATATCATCCGATAGTCACAAGCAAAATATTTTATCAAGTGCATATAACTATATTGGAATAGGAATTTATCCTAGTGAAAGATATGGATATGTAATAGTAGTAATGTTTATACGGAAAATAGAAAATAGGAAAAACTAGCAAAATATTTTTTGGCTAGTTTTTTATAATATTTTTAATATCATTTATTAATTCTTTAGTTCTATTATATCCAGCTCTTGCTAAAAAATTGGTTTTACTACAATCTAAAAGTGAAATATTTGCTGGTATTTTAGGTCTTATTATTAAATCGGATTTATGCAATTCTTTTTCATTTACTTGATGTGACATTATATCAAAAGCCTTTAGCGATATTGATATAATATTTAAACTATTATCAGTATATTTTTTATTCTTATCAAAACTTACAGAAATAACCTTATCTGCTCCCATGTTTCTAAGAACATTTACCGGAGTATTTACTCTTACCCCTCCATCTACAAGTATTCTACCCTCTAAAATTTTGGGTTCAAACACACCGGGAAAGCTTGAACTTGCCCTTACTATAGAACAAAGTTTACCGTTATATTTATATGTAGGTACATCATCAAATAAATCTCTAGATAAGCTATTTGTTGTATTTACTCCTTTACTTAAAAAATATACAATTTCCCCTGTATTTATATCAACAGTTGGTATAGCAAGTGGAAATTTAACTTCTGATATATCTTTTATATGTTTTTTTGCACAAAAGTTATTTATTATATATTCTAATTTATCTCCCTTAGCAAGTCCTTTTACTCCTATCTTTCCGGTAAAAGCTGTACTTAAAGCTTTAAGTCCTATCATTTTATCATAGTCACCTATTCCGTTACAATACATATTAAAAAAAGTAATCAACTCTTTCGGATTATATCCACAAGCATAAAGTGCTGCTACAATACTACCACTACTCGTTCCCGATATATAATCAATTTTTATATTTTCATCTTCTAAAGCTTTTAACACTCCAATATGTGCTGCACCTTTTGCTCCCCCACCGCTTAATGCAAGTCCCAGAGACATAAAAACACCTCCTACAATTATTTTATTATATGTTTAATTTGTATAAATAGTTAAAAAAAATACCATCTTCCTTGTAGGAAGATGGTACAGAAATTAAAGTATAACAAAAAGTTACAACAGAAATTAAAAATTCCTTAAATAACAATTTGTCTTTTAAAATGCATTTATCAGGAAGTTTTATATCCAAATAATTACAAGAGGGGATCACGATGATTGCTGTAAATGAATTATTAAAAATGGCATCACTTTTATCTACCTCATTTTGGGATTAAGACCCCTTAATTCAAATATAATCTCATTTAATGTTTTGTAAGTTTCAACTTTGAATTATGTATATTTATAAAAAACTTAAATATATAATTTTATACTTTATTTTTCTGTAAGGCTAGTTATTCTATAACTATTAGTATGACAAATGGCTATTGCTAAAGCGTCTGTTGTATCATCAAGCTTAGGCATTTTATCTAGTTTTAAAAATTCTTTTACCATATTCTTTACTTGAATTTTTTCCGCTCTTCCATATCCCACTATTGCAAGCTTGGCTTGAAGTGGTGTATATTCGTATATTGGTATATGCTCACTTTCTACTGTATTTAATATAACTCCTCTTGCTTCAGCAACTTTTATGGCTGTCTTAGAGTTGTTATTAAAGTATAAATCTTCAATTGAAACTGCATCGATTTTATATCTTGAAATTATTCCTCTTAACTCTAATTCTATTTTATGCAACCTTTTGGGTAGTGGCGTGTTTGCTTCAGTAGTTATAGAGCCATATTCAATAGCTTTATATTTATTTTTTGTATAGTCAATAACACCATATCCCACTCTCCCATATCCAGGATCTATACCAAGTACAACCATTATATCACATTCCTCCATTATTAAAGTAACATATCATATAACCTTATTATTTCTGCATTTGTTAGCAAATCATATGTAAGTGTATCAATTTGATATCCCTTTTCACTATAAACTTTCTTTATACCGCAATTTAAATATTTATTTATATCTAAGAACAAATCTTTTACAAGATTAAAAGCTATCTTTCTTGATGCCCTTGTTACACCATTTTGCCTTAAATTTGCTTTAACAAAATGTGCCATATATTTCGGATAAATAAGTCCTGTATTTTTTTCACTATTCTTAGAATATTCTCTAAGACCATAAGGCGTATATAGTTCTTTAAATACCGTATCTAATAATTTAAAACTTATATCATTTACTATACATGGATAAGACAGACTAATTGTATATAACATTTGTACATTAGCATATATCTCTTGCTCATCAAGGTTCTTTTTCATAGCTCTCTTTTCTTCATTCCAAAATTCTTTTTCTATTTTTTCCCTAAAATATTCTTGCTTCTCAAATATTATTTCTTCTTCTTTCCCATCTTTTTTTAACATATCCTCATATATCTTAAGCGCATTATACATTAATGATACCGCCTCTATATTCTTAAAATATTTATTAGTCATATTATCATTAAATATCGACTCTATTAAACTTTTTACAAAGCTTGTAAAAATATTGTACAAATCTTGCTTTTGTACTATTCTATTAATACTTTCTATACACCAAAGTTTAAGTAACAAAAATTTATATAAAATTTGATAATCTGTTATATTTAGTTTAGATATATATTCAATATACTTTTTAACATCTATAACTCTACGAGTAGCCTCTTTTACCTTACTAAAGCTTAAAAATTCTCCATCAATTGCTTTAGTAGCATCTATCAATGTATCTAATGTATAGCTTAAATTGTTATTATCAATATTTATAACATCCAAATTCAATATATTATTTTGAGTATAAGGCAACGATGTTATAATTTTATTTTCAAATTTTAAATTTTCTAATGAGTAAGATAATTCTTTTAATTCTATATATTCATTTTCTATACTACTTGATATATTTTCTTTTAAAAAGAAATCTTTTTTTGATAATTCTTCTGTATTTAACTTTGTTATATCTTGATTTTTAGAAGTTATATATATAACAGCGGTAATAGAAGAATTGCCTTTTATCTGAATATCAAAATATCCTGGAGACATTAGGTCTTCAATATATTCTTCTATATTAAAGTTATCTTTTCTAATTTTATATTTTATATCATTTAGTATATTTACATCTTTGTTCCACTCAAATTTATTAGATTTTAATATAACATCTTCTTGATTTGATATACTTAAATTTATAACCACTCCATTTTTTTCGTTTCTTTGGTTAAACCTTAACATACTAGAATTTTTCATATTATATATATTCCTATAAGTTATAGCAGGATATACCTTAAAATTTGAATTATACTCACTTTTATTTTTTATATAATACTCAACTGCTAAAATTCCAGTTTTTTCTTCTAAATATATTTTTTTTGAAAAATAAAAATCATCCATATCATATTCTATGGTAAAATTTTCCAAATCTATACTTGAAATATATTCATTATAAACGTTTATATTATTAGACAGTATATTTGATACTTTATATTTATTTGATTTTGTCTCAATTTCTTCAAATAAATTTGAAATAATAACTTTTCCATTTTTTATATATAACCCATGAAATGGCTTGTTAACTGTAAAGTCACTATTTAGACTTACAACTGTGTTTACTCTATCACTAAGAACAAATGCTGATTTACGTATGCTTTCTATACTATCAATTTTTCTTTTGTATCTATACATTAAACTGTTATCCTTTCTTCATTGTTTGTTTAATTTTTTCCATTGTAGCTTTTGTATGTGCTGTTATTTTTTCTTGTTTTACTTTATTCTTTATTTCATCTTTTTTATGCTTCGAAGTATTGCTTACCACCTTTTTTTTATTAGACAATACTTTATTTTTTTTAAGTTTTTTCTCTTTTTTCATATGTTTCTTTTTTACTTTTACGATATTAAGATCCCCAGTTCTCCTTGATTTTGCAAGTTTTACTATTATCTCTGATAATCTTTTTGTATCATGTATTATTCCGGATTTAGTAGCAAGCACTAAATCTTCACGAATTACAGAAATAGCTCTATTTTGTATATTTTCTAAGTCTATTTTTACCGGTGTAGACTCTTCTTGATTAAAATCTTTTATCATTTCTTCAGTTATTTCACCATTATTTACTATAGCATAATCTAATACATGTTTTCCAAGATATCTTTCTACTTCATTAATATATCTTGCTAATGTATATCCGTCAGTCTGACCTGGTTGATTCATAATATTTGATATATATACTTTTTTTGCTTTTGACTTTACAATTGCTTTTGAAACTTCATCAATTAATAAATTAGATACAACAGATGTATATAACGCTCCTGGACCTATTACAATTACATTTGCACTTTTTATAGCATCAATAACTTCAGGCATAGGAGAAATACTGCCCTCTTTTAAGAAAATCTGTTTTATTGGAGATTTCATCTCTCTTACTCTTTCAATTATATTTTCCTTACCAACAACAACTTCTCCATTTTCAAGACCTGCACATAAAATTATATCGTCTGTTGATACAGGATATATACTCCCTTGCATATCAAATATTTCAGATATTTTCTCCACAGCTTTTGTAAAACTTCCTGTTATTTTTATTAAAGCTGAAATAACCATATTTCCTACAGACTGACCTTTTATATCATTTTCTTTGTATGTAAGCAACTTGTCCATATCAGATTCGTTAGTAGACAAAGCAGCTAAACATTTACGAATATCACCTGGTGTTAATTTTTCTACATCATTCATTGCTGTAGTAAGCGATGCGTCATCATCTGATACATTTACAACAGCCGTTATATTTGATGTATATTCTTTTAATCCTTTAAGTAATATAGGAAGTCCACTTCCACCACCTATAACTACTATTTTTGCACCTTTCTTTAATCTAGGATCAGAATATAACAACTTCTTAACTCTTATACTTTTATTTTTCTTACTAATATTTTTAAGTGATACATATAATATGTTTTTTTGAGCAAGTACAAAAGAAAATATAATTCCAAATATAGAAAGTGTAATTAAAAAAATATATGCTACTAATGTTATCTTGTTTAAATCTAATATATTAGTAAGTGATATTACGCAAAATATTAGAACTGCTATTGAAAGTATTTGTATTCCTATATATCTTTTTACTCTTGTACCTGGTTTAAACCATTCTAAAATTTCTTTCATTTATTTTTCTCCTCCAATTATAACCACTTCTGGTGTTAATTTAACATTAAATTTATTGTATACAGTATCTTGCACATATTCTATCAACTCTAAAATATCTTTGCAAGTAGCATTTCCAAGATTTACAATAAAACCCGTATGTTTCTCTGATACTTGTGCATCTCCAATTTTATAACCTCGAAGTCCAGCATCATCTACCAGTTTTCCTACAAAATATCCTTCTGGTCTTTTAAAAACGCTACCAAAATTAGGATATTCTAGAGGCTGTTTTGTTTTTCTTGCAAATGAATTTTCTTTCATTTTAGTCTCAATTTCTTTCGTATTTCCCTTTTCTAATTTAAAAGTGGCACTAAGTATTATATAATTAGGATTATGTGTAAATATACTCTCTCTATATCCGAATTTACATTCTTTATTATTTATTGTTTTTATATTTAACTCATCATCCATATAAGTTACATCAAATAGAATATCACTTATCTGCGAGCCATAAGCTCCAGCGTTCATTTTTACTCCACCACCAATAGTACCGGGAATTCCACAAGCAAATTCTACACCTTTGAAAATATTTTTCTTTGCTATTTGAGAAAGAGATGGCATTGATACTCCTGCAAATGCAGTTATAATATTCTCATTAACATTAATATTACTAAATCTATGTCCTATTTTAATTACTAAAGCATGTATTCCTTCATCTTTTACAAGTAAATTACTTCCATTTCCAATAACGTAATACTTTATGCTTTCTTCTTTACAATAATTTATTATTTCTTTTATTTCATTAATAGATTCTGGAAAAACAATAGCATCACAAGGTCCACCAACTTTCATAGTAGTATATTTCGACATTGGTTCGTTATATTTTATTCTATCTGTATCAACAATTTTTTCTAGTGCTTTATATTTATTCATTTTTTATACCAACTCCTATATTTTACTATATGCAAATATTTAAATTATTGCTTCTACAAAATCTTCTATATTAAACTGTTCTATATCTGATATTTGTTCTCCTGTACCTACATACAAAATAGGAATACTAAGTTCAGATACTATACTAAACACAACTCCTCCTTTAGCTGTTGAATCAAGTTTTGTAAGAATTATGCCGTCTACATCTGTACTTTTAAAGAAACTATTAATTTGACTTACTCCATTTTGTCCAGTGGTAGCATCTAAAACCATGATAACATTTTTATCTATGTTTTGTAAATTTTTATCTAGTACTCTATTCATTTTTTCAAGCTCGTCCATTAAGTTCTTTTTATTATGAAGTCTACCAGCAGTATCACAAATTAATATATCATAATTTCCTTCCTTAAATTTTCTTGTAGCGTCATATATTACAGAGGCAGGTTCTGCATTTTCACATCCTTTAAATATATCAACGCCTATTCTATTTGCCCAAACATCTAATTGTTCTACTGCTCCAGCTCTAAATGTATCAGCTGCAACAAGAAGTATTTTTTTTTCTTTTTCTTTTAACAGATTAGCAAGCTTTGCAATGGAAGTTGTTTTTCCAACGCCATTTACTCCAACTACCAAAATAACTTGTTTGTTGTTACCATTTAAAATATTAGTGTTATTTTCAACATTAAGTATATTTTTCATTTCCTGCTTTAATAAATTTCTTATAGCATTTTCACTTTTGTCAACTTGCTTTTTTAAACCATCTCTTACTTTATCACATATTTTCATACTAGTATCTACTCCTATATCTGATAGAATAAGAGTTTCTTCAATTTCATCAATTATTTCATCTATATTCTTATTATTGGCAAACACATTACTTATTTTTATATCTAAAGCTTCTTTTGTCTTCTTTAAATTTTCTTTTAATTTTGAAAAAAACATATTTCCTCCTTTTTTTCATTATATATGATTATATCATATTTTACTTTTTTTTCAACATTATTGAGTAATAAAAATAGGTTAACTCTAAACTATTGTTTCCGTTACAAAATTATGTTATATTTAGTTTGCAATTTTTAATTAAATAACAATATATATTAAACCTATATATTGAATAAAAAAATTAAAATCACTCGTTCAAACAGACACGTATTAAAAGATATAACTAATTTACAAAATTTATTTATGTGTTTTTTAACAGAAATCTTGCTCAGCAAAAAATATTTTTTACAATACTAGAAGGTAACACAAAGACAATCAACATAAGATATATACTAAATTTTACCTTATTCATATATAACATCTCCTATTGTATGTATTTTTAACTATATACTAATTTAAATATTAAATAAAGGCTTATCAAAATCTCACCAAAATGTGTATTTTATCATAATATATCATAGGATGGTGAATAATTTATGAATATTATCGTTCAAAAATATGGAGGCAGCTCTGTAGAAAATAAAGAGAAATTAGAAACAATCTGTAATAAAATAATATCATATAAAAATAGGAATTTTAAATTAGTAATTGTTGTTTCTGCAATGGGAAAAACTACAGATGTACTTATACAAAAAGCTAAAGAAATCTCTAATTCTCCAACAAAAAGGGAACTTGATTTACTATTAACTACTGGTGAAATACAAACAGTCTCTCTACTTTCAATGATGTTAAATGATAAGGGTTACAAATCAATTGGTCTTACTGGTGAACAGGCCGGAATTATATCTGACTCTGCATATGGAAATGCTACAATTAAATCAATATATACAAATAATATACTAAATTATCTAAATGATGATTATATAGTAGTAGTAGCAGGATTTCAAGCAGTAGATAGATTTGGCAATGTTACAACACTTGGGCGTGGTGGAAGTGATCTTAGCGCAGTGGCGATTGCATCGGCTTTAAAAGCTAAACGTTGTGAAATATATAGTGATATAGAAGGTGTTTTCTCAGCAGATCCCAAAATTATTAAAAGAGCGAAACTAATAAAAAAAATATCATATAATGAAATGTTAGAAGCCGCCTCAGCAGGTGCTAAGGTGTTGCATAATAGATCTGTACATATGGGAAAGAAAAATGAAATACCAATATACGTCAAAAATTCTAGAAATAATTCTAAAGGAACAATTGTAAAAGATATATTTCCAGAAAAAAGGGTTTTAATAGAAAACGAAGAAGAAGACTTTGAAAACTACAAAGTAAAATTTATTACAAAAAAAGATGATATATCAAAAATATCAATTATTGGAGATATGGTAATGACCAATAAATATACTGTACATAAAATATTTGATTTAGCTTCCAAAGAACATATAACCATATACATGATAACTTTTAGTGAACTCTCATTAAACCTTATTGTAGATAGCGATATTGCAGAAGATTTCATGAAAAAATTACATTACGAATTAATAGAAAAAAAGAGTAGTTTAAAAAAAGAAGAATCATAACGGCGTGTTATTATTAGTTAAGTATTCTATAACAAAATTGCCTACTGTCTACACTATAATTAAATTATATAACTACATAGTCACAACCCATAATATAGAACTAGTAAAGCCGCTATATTTCTATAGCGACTTTATTATATTATATTCTTCTTTTATTTTCTTTTACAACCTTCATTGTAGTAAATCCTGCTACACTAAGTCCTGCTACTACAAGGATTATAAGCATATCTAAGCTTAGTGTTCCACCAGTTACTGGTAATGATTTTGGATCATTATATACAGTTGCTTCAAAAATTTCTCCATTTTGTCCTAATGTAAATGTTTTTTCTTTGCTATCAACTATATATTTATCTGGTGCTGATATTTCTCTATAGTAATATTTTCCTAAAACTAAAGCTTTACTTTCTGCAATACCATCTTTATTTGTAACAATTGTATCAACAACTTGTTTATTTGCATCTAGTACTTCAAAAGTTACTCCTTCAATAGGTAGCTTTGTTTCTTTGTCTAATTTTACTATTCTTAAAGAAGCTGTTGATTTTTTATTTTCCACAGTCTTTAATACTTGAGTATTTGTTGAAGTGATTTCAAATTCATACTCGTTAGTATCCATTACATATTCTTTTGGTGCTTCTACTTCTTTATAATAATATGTTCCTATTAATAATTCTTTAGAAGTTGCTTTACCATTTGAATCTGTAGTTATTGTATCAACTTTTTTATGGTCGG
>CAZTVT010000019.1:0-18357 GCA_964617175.1 uncultured Clostridium sp. | reverse complement strand
ATGTGGCAATATATTTAAAAAGAAACAAGACTAGTAGAACTAGTGTTGTGAGTGAGGAAGTCACTTTTGTTCATAATGAGTTATCACCATCTCAATTGAAAAACATTGAATCAAAACTAAATATACCAATACTTGATAGAACATCTTTAATATTAGAAATATTTGCTATTAGAGCAAAGACTAAAGAAGCTAAATTACAGGTTGAGGTTGCAAGATTAAAATACATGCTTCCTAGACTTGTAGGACTTCATACTTCACTAGGAAGACAAGGAGGAGGAAGCTCGGTTAGTAATAAAGGTAGTGGAGAAAAGAAAATTGAATTAGATAGAAGAAAAATAGAAGATAGGATTAATAGGTTAAATAAAGAACTTTCAGAATTATCAACTATAAGGGAGATTCAACATAGGAAGAGAAAAGATTCAGACATTCCTTTAGTTTCACTTGTTGGTTATACTAATGCAGGTAAGTCCACTTTACTTAATACTTTGATTGATTTATCTTCTGAAGATGAGGATAAAAAAGTTTTTGAAGAGGATATGTTGTTTGCTACATTAGAAACAAGTGTAAGAAGAATCAAATTAAAGGATAATAAAGAATTTTTACTTTCAGATACTGTAGGATTCATACGTGAACTTCCGCATGGATTAATAAAAGCTTTTAGAACTACATTAGATGAAGTAAGAAATGCAGATTTACTTCTTCATGTAATAGATTATTCAGATGATGATTTTGAGGAAAATATTAATATAACTAATGCTACATTAAAGGAAATTGGTGCAAGTGACATTCCAGTAATATATGTGTATAATAAATCTGAACTAAAAGAAAAAGAATTACCAATAATAAATGAAAATAGCATATATATATATCTGCTAAAAAAGGTATTGGAATAACTGAACTATTAGAATTAATATCAAATAAAATTTTCTCTGATTATATTAATTGTAGTATGAAAATACCTTTTGAAAGAGGAGATGTTTTATCATATTTTAATAGCAAATATGATGTATTAAAACTAGATTATAAAGAAGATGGAACTATAATAGAAGTTTGCTGTAGTCCAAAAGATTACGCTAAGTATAAACAATTTATAATAGAGGAATAATAAATAAGACATATAAAGTTAAACTTTGTGTGTCTTATAATTTTTTTTGAAAATCGTCTTAAAGCTTTAAAAATAAAGGATTTTAAAATAGTTTTACAAAATCAAGTCATATATTTAATTAAAATGTAATATTATACGCAAAATACGACAAATTAGACTACAGCAATATAATAATACACACTTAAAAAGCAGAAAGAGTTACATAAAATTTTGACTAAAGAATTTTTTTATGTTAGAATGTGAGCAACATTAATATATATAATATATTTTGGAGGAAGGAATACATATGAAAAAAATATTAAATAAAATAGGAAAGGGATTTTCTAAATTAAAAGATACAAAAGTAAAGGTAATTGTAACTGCAATTCTTACTGTTATCATGCTTATTGACTTAAATCCGTTTTTCTTAAAAGCAGGTAGGGAAACATTAGTTTATACATTTAAAGATGGAATCCAACATCCATATGCATTTGATAATTATCATAATTCATATAGCTATTATAGTATATCTTGGATGGGAGGACATGTAGCATATTGTATGGACTATGATATTAAAAATCCACCAAACGGAACAGGTCTTCAGTATATAAGAAATGTAAAATCAGATAAAGTAGTAGCAGTTCTTATGAATGGTTATCCAACTAAAACAGCAGCTCAATTAGGTCTTCCTAATGATGAAGAAGCGTATCTTGCAACACAAATGGCAGTTTGGGCAGCTGTAAATGGTACTTCAGAAACAAAAGGATTATATTTTGATATGAATAAATTACAACCTAATTTGAAATATAGTTCATATACGGATGAAATGGTTACTAATAGTAAAAAAATTGCAAATCAATTACTTAAAACTAGCTATAATCCAGGTACATTCTCTCTTGATTCATCTAAAGCAAAAGTAAATTATGAATATAGTGATAAACAAATAAAAATCGGACCATATAAAGCAGCGGTAACGGGATATTCTTCATTAAATAAAGTTAACGTTACACTTTCAGGTCAGCCTACAGGAACTTTATTAGTTGATAAAAATGGAACTCAAAAAAGCTCATTTAGTAAAAATGAAGAAATATATATATTAGTTGATAAGTCTCTACCAGCTGGAAGTTTGAAAATAGCTGCAAGTGGTAAAGCCAATAAATATGTAGGTGTTGTATATGGAAAGGGAAGCTGGCAAAATTTTGTATTTTTAGATACGGAACAAGTAGATGTATCAGGCTTGGCTACTGCATCTTGGGAAGAAAGTAAAGGTAATATAAAAGTAGTAAAATCAGATCAAGATTCAAAACCTGTTCAAGGAGCAGAATTTGCTTTGTTAGATGCAAGTGGAAAACAAGTAGATACTGGAAAAACAGATGCAAATGGAAATCTACAATTTAATAAATTAGCACTTGGAAATTACACTTTAACTGAAACTTCAGTACCAGATGGATATATTATTCAAAAATCTAGTTATCCTGTAACAGTAAAAAGAAATCAAACAAATACAGTTAATGTACAAAATACCAAAGTAAAAGGTGTTTTGCAAATAACTAAGATTGAAAAGAAAGCAAAAACTCCAATACAAGGTGCAGTGTTTGAAATATATGATAAAGATGGTAAAGTGGTTGATAAAATAACTACTGATGCAAGTGGTATAGCAACAAGTTCACAACTTCCAAAAGGAACATATACATATAAGGAAATTTTTGTACCAGACGGATATATAATGGATACAGAAACTAGAACGTTTAGTATTTCAGAGAATGTTAGTGTTGTAAGAGAAACTATAACAAATGAAAAAATTGTTGGTAGATTACAACTTTTAAAAATAGGTGATGATGGTGAAAAGCCACTTGGTGGAGCTGAATTTGAAGTATATGATAGCAATAAAAAAGTTGTAGCTAAATTAATAACAGATAAAGAGGGAAGAGCAACTTCTGTAGATTTAGGCAAAGGAAATTATACATATAAAGAAGTAAAAGCACCAGATGGATATGACATGGATACTAAAGAATATTCTTTTAAGATAGAGACATTAAATCAGGTGGTAGAACAAACAGTAACTGATAAAAAAATATATGGTGTTTTAAAAATTCAAAAGGTAGATGAAGATGATAAACCTATAGCCGATGTAAAATTTGAGATTATTAATGAGGAAAATAAAGTAGTAGCAACTGTTACGACTGATGTAAATGGAGTAGCAATTGTAGAAAATTTAACAGTAGGCAAATACAAATATAGAGAAGTAGATACTCCATATCTATATGTTTTAGATGAGAAAGAATATGACTTTGAAATTACTTCTGAAAAAAGAGAAGAAATTGCTAAAGTTGTAAATCAAAGAGCAAAAGGAATTCTAAAAATTGTTAAAATAGATAAAGACAGTAAAGTAGCTATTGCAAATGCTAAATTTAATGTAATTGATAAATCAAATAATGATATTGTCGATGCAATAGTAACTGATGAAAATGGTGTTGCTAGAACGAAAGCTCTTCCTACAGGTGAATACATGTATCAAGAAGTTGAAGTTCCAGATGATTATATAATTGATGATAAAACTTATGATGTAAAAATCAAGAAAAATAATGAGATGGTAGAGAAAAAAGTATCTAATGAACATAAAAAATTACCAGTTACAGGAGGTTTCCTAAGTACGGATGTACTAATAATAGTAATAGTTACATCAGGAAGTGTAATAGCATATATAATATATAAAATCATAAAAAATAAAAAAGATAATCCACCACCTCCTGATAGTAATAGTTATTTTACAAATGAAAATTATCCAAGTGATGATAATCCTAATCTAAATAATGAATATACAGAAAATATAAATGAAGTTAATAATTTAACTAATAGTGAAGAGATTACAACTCAAGAAGTATCAAATGAAAAAATAGATACAAATACTACAATAGATAATAATAAAGATGATTTATCGAAAGAAACTAATGAAACTCAGGAAAATACTGCTTTAGAAGAAAATTTAGAAATTCAAAATGAAAATTCTAAAACAAATGAAGAAGTTAAAAAAAGTGAAAATACATCTAATATAAATATAGAGGATAGTGTAAATGAAGAAAAAATAGAAAATGATGAAGTATTAAATAATACAAATGACAATAATTTAAATGAAGAAAACGTAAATACCTTTGAAGAACCTGAAGATGAAATGTTAGACTTTACTCCAAAGTATAATAATGATGAAACTCAAAATAAAGATTAATGTATTAAAAACATGCAAATAAATAAAGAAGTATGTGTAAATAAAGAACATATTTAATTACAAAATTATTACTGTTAAAATATATTAATTATAAAAATTATATACTATTTAATCTTGTAATATGAAAGGAGTTTTAAATGAAAGAAAAGAAGTTTATAATTGCAAATAGATTTTCTTTTATGTTATACATTCTATATGTATTAACATATGTTACTTTACCAATTGTAACGCATAATTGGATTGATTTAATATTTTTAATTTTACCTTTAATATTTACAATTGGTTTAATAGAAAATATACTCATTAAATATAGAAAAATTGATACTAATAAAACATCTAAACTATCAGAAATTACAGCCATATTAAATGTTTTATTAAATGGATTTAATGCAGGGGCTTTGTATGTAGGAACAATAGATTGGAATGAAAAAAAGGAGCAAATAAAGAAATATCCATCAATAGAACCCGCATGGATTTTTGTGATACTAATTACTACTTTTTTGCTTAATTTACCACTTGCTATGTTTGTAGATTTAGCAAATATTAACACTATTTTAATATTTGTACTAATATCAATAATGTTTTTAGTACTATGTCAAGTAAGCTCAAGTTTTGCTTTATATTATAATAATGGAAAAGATGAAATGAAAAATTTTTGGATAAATATAATTATTGTCTTTGCTGGTTTTGTAATAATACTTGCTATTGTATTTATTCCATTAATAAAAGATATGAATACTGAAAATAAGAGAAAACAAGAATTTAGAAATCATGTAAACAATATAAATAAAACACTTAAAAATAATTAAAAATTATTGTAATAGACTATATATAAAGAGCTAATTACATTATTTTAGGGGAATTGTATGAAGTTTAAAATATTAAAAATTCAAATAGTTTCATTAGTATTTACAGCAATATTGTTTTTTATTTCAATTTTGCAAAAATATAGTGTTATTAATACAAATAAAAGGTTAATGATTTTATACATTGCTTTAATTATATTGTATTGGATTGTACTAGCAATTATACTTGGAATACTTACAAGCAAAAATAAAAAAGATGAAAAAGTACTATTTATTAATTTTATTTTAATATCATTTGAATTACTAATTTTAGGAGTGTTTTGTGGTAGTGTTGATAACAGAATAGATAAGTTAGAATTCGCAAAACATTGCCAAGAAACTACAGCAATAGTATACGATGTTAAAGAAACAAAAGGAAAAAGAATAACTCAAGTTGGAGATTCAGGATATCGGAAATGATAGATATGTTTATTATGTAATGTTTGATTATTATTTTAAATACTCTGTAAATGGAAAAGAATATAAATCAAGTTCATCTATAAAAACAGAAAGTAGATCACAAATTGTAAAATTTACTCCTCCATATAGCAAAGGAGATAATTTTACAATTTACTATAATACCAAAAATCCACAAGATTTTAGAAGAGATTTAAATTATGTTTCGGATACTACATTATATATAATAGAAGGAATTCTTTTATTATTAGTATCATTAGGATTAGGAAAAGCGATTATAGATTATAAAAAAGAACAATTAATGTTGAGTGAATAAAAAATGAATATTAATTGATATGTTAAATAAGAGGCTACTGAATAAGTAACCTCTTTTAAAATTTTTGCATGTTTTTTTATTTTTTTACAAATAATAATTATATGATATATTTTGTTGGTTTTTTAGTAGGAATTTTAAACGGACTTTTTGCTGCAGGTGCAGGTCAGGTGTTAGTTTTTTATTTAATATATATATTAAAATTGGAAACGCATAAAGTAAGAGCTTTAAGTGTTGCAATTCTTTCGATTTCTAGTGCTTTTGCAATTTTTGGATATAAAGATGTAATAGAATTTGATTTTTTTAAAATTATAAGTTTAGTAATAATCTCTGGAGTTACAGGAATTATAGGGACAAAGTTAATGAAAAAAATACCTTCTGAGGTATTAAATCTAATTTCAGGAATTTTACTGGTGGGACTTACAGCTTATAAAGCTTTAATAAAAGGATAGATGATAATGTTTATAATGTTAATAATTATAGCAATAATATGTGGAATTATTGCTGGTATGGGAATTGGTGGAGGAAGTATATTTATATTACTAACAACCATATTTGGAATTTTAGAACATAAGCAGGCACAGGGCTATAACTTAATAATGTTTATTGTAGTAGGTATAGTTACTAGTATTTATAATATAAAAAATAAAAATATTGATAAGAAGACTCTTCTTAAATTATTATTACCTGTTTGTTTAGGAAGTATTACTGGAATATTTTTATTAAAAAAAATAAATGAAGATTTATTAAAAAATTCTTTTTATGTCTTTATGACTATTATAGGATTTTATGAAATAATTTCAAGTTTAAAGAAATTGTATAATGCAAAAAATAATAAAAAATGAAAGGAGTGAGTATTATGAGTTTTGCTAAAGGAGCTATAATGGGAATAATAGCAGGAACTGTAGTAGGTGTAATGAACAGCTCAAGCATAATGGGAATGTATAAAAAAGGTAAAAAGCAATTAATGAAGATGAAAAAAAGATATATAACACAGATGTAGTTAAAAGGGTTTTTGCCCTTTTTCTTTTTATTAAAAATAAATTTATGTAAAATTTTATGCTGGAGTTTTATAACAATCATAATAATTATTTATAAATTTATCACTATATCTTGATATTTTATATTTTTTATAGTAAAATTATATGGTATAATAAAACAGTAATAAATGTGAGGTAAAAAATGGAATATAAAAGTATTGGATATAGAAAATTAATTATAATATGCTTAGTAATCTCTATAGTTTCTGCAATAGTTTCAAATTTTGTATTTGGCGCTGAAGAAACTTTTACAAATGATCAAATAATGGATGGTACCATGAAAGTACTTATATTTATACAAAAATATTCATGGCCAATTGTAACTTTGGTATTTATATATGCACTATATCAATTTTACGTTATTGGGTCAGAAGTTTTAGAACACAAATTGTTAGGTAGACGTTTGTTAATAGGTATTGCGATTTTTATGGTGATAATACAATGTTTACCACTTTTATATGCATTTTTAATAATGAGGTAACAAATAAACATATGAAAATAAGAGGGGAATAATATGAAAGTACTTTTTGGAATAAATAATGATGACACAGTTAAAGGAATTGCTGATTTTTATCAGCAAAAATATCAAGAAAAAATAGACTATAAAAACGTATATTATTTTAAACAATTTATACAAGAACTTTCTACGGGTGAATATGATAGAGCCGTTGTTCTTGAAGAATTGGAAAAATTTCCTACTAATAATTATGCGCAAATAGATGATTATCTTTTCAAGAATATTGATGCAATGACAGATGTTTATGATTCAAAAAATATTGTATATGTTGCATCTGATAGGAGAAAATTAGGTGATGATTTTCTTGCAAAATTATTTAATTTAGGAATTTACACAGTACTTACAGGACAGGATAGAACAAAGGGAAAAGTAGCGGCCGGTATAAATAAACCTTTTCAAAAAAAGGATATAAAGAAATATTATGATAATGTTTTAGGTGAGAATATATATAATGCAGCCGAAGTATCAGAAATAGAAATTCAAAGGATAATATCATATTATAGAAATCAAAATGGTGTTCCTGATAAATATAATGAAATATTTGATAGAATTGCTGCACAATACACAGATGAACAATTAAAAGTAATTGCAAATTTTTTGCCGGCTGATGTAAAACAATATTTATCTTTTAATAACGAAAAATATAAAAATTTAGGAGTAAATTCTCAACCTGTTGAACAAGTATCAACACCAACAAGCCAAAAGCCATCAGAAGTTAATGCTCAAAAAACAGACAAAAAAGAAGCTACTCCTAAACCTCAAAAGAAAATATTAGAAAAAGATGCTAATGCTATACAAATAAAAAAAGAACCAGAAATTATAGAAAAGATAGTCGTTCAAAAGGTTCCAACTCCGGCTCCAGTTGTTACTAAAGTTGTTGAAAAAGAAGTTATAAGAAATGTTTATGAAATACCAAAGGATTATAAAAAAATAGTATGTTTTGTTGGTGCACCAAAATCTGGAACAACATTTTGCATCAACGCTATTGGTACTTATCTAGCAAGAAATAAAGTAAAAACTGCAATTTGTGATGTTACAAGAAAAAGAGATACATATACAATTTATACTTATGATAATGAAGGTAAAAGAGCAATAGCTGCTGAAAGCCTAAAATATGCATCTAATGGACTTAATGAGCCACTTATATATGAAAAATTAAGCATATATACTGGTATGCCAGGTGATGATAGAAAACAATATGATGCGAGTGTTGCAATAGATACTATAATGCAAAATAATAACGTTATACTTATTGATACTGATTTTACAACTCCATACGATTATTTTAGACTTTGTCAAGAAATATACTTAGTGCAAGATATGAATGTGCTAAATATTGCACAAACTACAATGTTTTTAAGGGAATTAAAATCTCATGGCGTACCTATGAATAAAATTAGAATTATAATAAATAAACATGTAAGATGTTCACTTACTGCAAAAGATATTATTGACGGAATAGCTACATATACAAGTTATGACCTAAAAATGTTTGATGAATTATTTAATTCTGCTACAATTCCGTATTATATCTTACCTTTTGATCAAGAGAACTATACTAAATATATAGAAATGCTATATAAATATACTAATAAATTTTCTACTTTTTCAGAAGAATTTACATCTAATTTATCTAAAATTATTAATGCTATATATCCAATTGGAGGTATAGTATCTGCTAGAAATACATATACACCGCAAAAGAAAAAGAATTCTTTTGGTGGATTATTTAAAAAACAAGGCACTGGATATAGTAATTCTAATGAAAATACATATGAAAAGGAAGTAAAGTAGAAAAACAGAAGAGAGGTTTTTAAATGGAAATATTAATTATAGCTTTAGTAGTTGTCATTTTATTAATATTATCGATTGCTATAGTAATAGTTTCAGCTCAAGAAAGACAAATAAATAATTTAAAATCTGTATCTAAAAATTTAGCTAATATGAATATATTACAGAATATGTTAGAAATAATGAGTTCTAAACTTTCAGCTGAAGATAAGATAAAAACGTTAAATGATGTTATAATAACTAATTATGGTGTAAAATATTCTACTATATCAACATTTGACGGATATGACTATGATTCTACTGCAAGTAATATTGAAACTATATATAAAGATAGAATAAAAGATATAGCAACAGAAAATGATTTTAAAGCTAATATTTCAAAAAATATATCAAAATATTTAACTACAGCACCAGGAAAAAATTTGTTATATAGAAGTGCTGTGGAAAGAAGAATAAAGTCTGCAATGTTTTCACCTATATATTGTAATGGAGTTTATTTAGGATTTTGGTTATTAGAAGATACTGTTTCAAATGCATTTGATAAAATATCTAAAGCAGAACTTGCAAAAATAAAAGCAAATATAGGAGTATTTTTAGATATAGTTGAGTTTCAGAAATCTATAGAACAGGCTCAAAATTTAGATAAACAGACAGGTTTTTATACTAATCTATATTTGTATTCAGGTGCAAGAAAGATAGTTAAAAATAATGAAAATAACACAATTGCAATGGTATGCCTTAAAAATATTCCAGAAGTAAATGATAAATATGGAAGGAATGTTGGAAATGCATTACTTATTAAAGCTACTAATTGTATAAAAAATTTTGTAAGTAAAAATATAATACTAATAAGATATAGCGGAATTAGATTTTTAGTTATAATTCCAAATATGTCTGCTCAAGCATCTCAACCAATGATTGAAAGACTGCTTGCAAAATTAAATTTAGAGAGTGAATATGTTGGAGATGATAAAATTACTTTATCTACACAATTTTTATTACATACCGTAAAAAATCAAAATGATATGGACGCTGAAATAGAAAAAATGGTAGAATATATAGAAGGTATGCAATCTACAAATACAATAAAAATAATATAGCTATTATTTATCATGCTTTTTGCATGATTATAATATAATAAAAGTAAAGGAGTGATTTTAATGGATCAAAATACAACAGTTTTTAAACCACAAAAAGATGAATCAAGAAGAGTAAAAGAGATAATGGAGCAAGTAGTCGCAGCATTAAAAGATAAAGGATATGAACCAGTTAGTCAAATAATTGGATATATTCTATCTGGTGACCCAACATATATAACATCACACCAAAACGCAAGAGCATTAATTTGTAAAATTGAAAGAGATGACCTATTACAAGAGATGATAAAGAAATATTTAGATTTATAGGAAAAAGTATGAATAGAATATTAGGTATTGATTATGGAGATGTAAGAGTAGGACTAGCTATATCAGATGAACTTGGAATAACAGCTCAAGGTTTAGATACGCTAGTTATAAATGGTAGTATAAAAAAGTTAATATCACATGTTATACAGTTAAATGAGAAGTATAGTATAAATACTATTGTAATTGGATATCCTAAAAATATGGATGGTAGTAACTCTGATAAAACTAATAAAGTTGATGAAATTGCCATTTTATTAAAAAAAAGGTTAGATATTAATATAGTAAAATGGGATGAAAGGCTTACTACAGTTTCTGCATATAGAACAATGAGAGAGCTTAACATATCTCAAAAAAAGAAAAATGTATATGCAGACAAACTTGCAGCTACATATATATTAGAAAGTTATTTAAATAGTATAAAATAATATAAATTTAAGGAGGAAATAGTATGGATAAAGAAGAATTAACAGGATGTGCAGCTGGATGTGAATCTTGCGCTGGATGTGGACATGATCATTTTGGTTCAGAATTACCTGATGATATTAGTCCAATAGTAACATTAACAGATGAAGAAGGAAATGACGTTAAATTTGAAATAATAGACGTTGTTGTCTTAGAAGATGAAAGAGAATTTTTAATAGTTGCTGAAGCTGATAGCAAAGAGGAAGATAATGTTGAGGTAACTATTCTTGAAATAAAAGAAGTTGATGGTGAAGAGGTTTATGACACTGTTACTGATGAAGAGTTGGGTAAAAAAGTATTTGATGAATTTACAAAAAATCAAGAAGACTTCGAAGAAGAATAATATAAATATGGAGGGTGTATAATATGGTTTGTAAACTTAAAAGCATGTCATTTTATACACCCTCCAATAAACGTCCAATGGTTAGAAAATCGTCATGTATAAAAAATACTTGACGATTTTTTAAAATAGGCATGTAAAATCTAAGGACATATTATACGCGAATTTAAGAATAATTATTTGTTTTTGTCTAAAATGTTTTTTTCGATTGTTATAAAATTCATTGCTATTTTATTGACAATTTTACATAAAAGCAGTATAATTAATTCATGTAGATGTTTTAAATTTATTAATAAAATTTTATTATAAGGAGGACAATATAGTAAGAAATATCTATATTATTATATAATAATTAAAAAGGAGAATTTTTATGCGGATAGTTGGAAAAATCATTTCATCAGCTGCAATAGCTGTATTTTGCTTTTTGGTCTACTTTTGGACACAGCCGGCTCTTAATTTATTATGCTTAGATGGTATATTATATATCATTTTTTGCATAATTTGCCTTGCCGGCATAATAGCTATATTTGTATCTGAAGATGTTGACGATTTTGTTTATTCAAATAAAAAATTAATATTAATAATACCTACAGCAATTTGTATTATATATTTGCTAATTGCAAGCATTGCAAGCGCGACTATATTTAACAGTTCAATGATGGCAAAACAGCTCGGTGAAATTACGGAGAAGGAGTTTACTAAAGATGTTGTTGAAATAGACAATTCACAAATTCCTATTGTAGATATTGCACTTGCTGATAAACTTGCCGATAAAAAACTCGGTGAAGATCCAGGACTGGGCTCTCAGACAAAAGTTGGCGAATTTACAAATAAACAAGCTGTAAATGGAGAACTTGTATATGTAGCACCACTTGAACACACTGGGTATTTTAAATGGTGCGAAAATAAAGAAGGAACTCCTGGATATGTAATTGTAAGTGCAACTAATTTAAATAATGTAAGATTAGTAAGAGAAGTTGATGGAAATCCTCTAAAACTAAAGTATCTTACAAGTAGTTATTTTGAAACAAATTTAAAAAGGCATATACGTGATGCTGGTTTTAGATGTATGTGTATTGACGATACATTTACGTTTGAACTTGATGATGATTACAATCCTTATTGGATAGTAACAACTTATGAGAACAAAACTTTGGTTGGATCGCCAGAAGCTACTGGTATTATTGTTTGTGATGCACAATCAGGAGAATGTAATTGGTATTCAATAGACGAAGTTCCTGAATGGGTGGATATAATTCAACCTGAAGATTTTGTTAAAGAACAGATTACAAATTGGGGCTCACTTAAAGATGGGTTCTGGAATTTTTCAGACGAGGGAAAATTAAAGTTAACAGATGGCGAAGATATTATAACTGTATATAACGATGATGATTGTTATTATTACACAGGGCTTACATCTTATGGCTCAGATAATGGTACAGTAGGTTTTCTTATGATTAATTCTAGAACTAAGCAAGTTACAAGATACTCGATGGCTGGTGCTACTCAAGAAGCTGCGCAGTCTAGTGCTGAAGGTAAAGTACAAAATATGAGATATACTTCATCTAAGGCAATTCCTTTAAATATTAGTAGTATACCAACATATTTTATGACTTTAAAAGATGATGAAGGTCTTGTAAAACAATATGCTTTTGTAAATATTGAGGATTATTCAATAGTAGGAGTTGGAAATTCAATATCCGATGCTAAGAGAAATTATATCTCTGAAATTACCTCAGTAGGAAATAAATCTGCTATATCAAGTGAAGCGTATATGTATGAATTGACTGGAAAAGTTACAAGAATTTCCTCTAATGTTGAAAATGGTGACACATATTACTATCTTGTAATAGATGGTGATAATTCAAAATTATTCATGGCATCATATGATGTTTCAGAAGAGTTGCCAATTACAAGAGAGGGTGACAAAGTATCCGTAAGTTATATCGATGATTCTAATGGTGTTATTGATATATCAAAATTTGATAATCTTGAATTTACTCAAAAGATAAGTGATGATCAAATAAAAAAGGACGAATTGAACGATTCAAATCCTACTAATGATATCACGAAAGTTGATCCTGAGGAGAATGAAGATACTTGGGATAAATTAACTGATGAGGAAAAATCCAAATTATTAAAAAATATTGAAGAATAATTAAAAAGAGAGTGCTTAGAAATGTATATTTCTAGGCACTCTTTAAATATGTTAAGTATTTGATATAGAGTGAAAATTTAGTGAAATTATGTTATGTATATTCACAATAAAGAAACTTTGTGGTATAATTGGGTTGGTGGTAAAAAATGGATAGCATAGATAAAATGTTTGATATAGATGAAGATATTTTAGAAAAATCAAAACAAGTAGAAGAAGATTTAAAATTAATATATAATGAAATAGAAGATATTGCACTGTACAATCAAGCAAAAGTATTAAAAGCTTTTAAAGATAATAAAGTGTCAACAATGCATATGAATAAAACTACTGGATATGGATATAATGATGTAGGACGTGAGGTAATAGAAAGAATATATGCTGATATTTTTCACACGGAAGATAGTTTAGTAAGAGTTCAGTTTGTAAATGGAACACATACGATTGCTACAGTTCTTCAAGCTTTGCTTATGCCAAGTGATAAATTACTTGCTATAAGTGGTAGACCATATGATACACTATGCGAAGTTATCGGAATAACTAAAAATGATTTGTCTCTTATGTCATATGGCGTAGAATATGATGAAATAGCATTAAAAGAAGACGGTAATTTTGATATAGCAAAAATAGAAGAGTATTTAAAAGAAAACAAAGTTAAGGTTATACATATTCAAAGGTCAAAAGGGTATGCTCTTAGAAAATCACTAAACATTGATGATATTAAAGATGTAATAGAATGTATACGAAAAATAGACAAAGATGTAATAATAATGGTAGATAATTGTTATGGTGAATTTACAGAGAAATTAGAACCTACTGATGTTGGAGCTGATGTTGTTTGTGGTAGCCTTATAAAAAACCCAGGAGGTGGACTTTGCGAAACAGGAGGATATATTGCAGGTAGTAAAGCAGTTATAAAACTTTGTGCTGAAAAATTAACATGTCCTGGTATAGGAAAAGAATGTGGGGCAACACTTGATCAAAATAGAAATATATTACAAGGAATATTTATGGCACCATCTATCGTAAAAAATGCAATGAAGTCAGCTGTGTTTACAGCTAAAATGTTAGAAGATATTGGATATGAGGTTTATCCATCTGCTTTTGATAAAAGGTCAGATATAGTTCAAGCGATAAAATTTAATGATGAAAAAAAATTAATAACTTTTATACAACAAATACAAGCGGAAAGTCCCATTGATAGTCATGTAAGACCTGAGCCATGGGATATGCCAGGATATGATGATAAAGTAATAATGGCTGCAGGTACATTTATTGATGGCGCTTCAATTGAACTTTCAGCAGATTCACCAATAAGAGAACCATTTGTTGCATATATGCAAGGAGGACTTACATATGAATCAGCTAAACTTGCTATATGTAGTGCAGTATCAAAAATTACAAGTGAGGATAGACAATGAAAGTAGTAGTAATAGGTGGAGGACCTGCTGGTATGATGGCAGCAATAACTGCTGCAAAAGAAGGCAATACAGTAACTCTATTAGAAAAAAATAGTTCACTTGGTAATAAATTAAAGATAACAGGAAAAGGAAGGTGTAATTTAACTTTTGAAGGTACAGAAGAAGATTTTAGAAACAATATAGTAAATAATTATAAATTCATGTATAGTTCTTTTTCTAATTTTAATAATCAAGATGTTATAGAGTTTTTCAATAGTTTAGGAATACCAACTAAGGTGGAAAGAGGTGGAAGAATCTTCCCTGTTAGTGATAGAGCTACTGATATAGTTGATGCTTTAAAAAAAGAATTAAATAGATTAAATGTTGAAGTTATATATAACAGTAGAGTTATAGAATTATTAAAAGAAAATAGCTATATAAAAGGTGTAAAACTTCAAAATGGTAATGTGTTAAATTGTGATAAATGTATTGTGGCAACAGGAGGAAAGAGCTATAGTTCAACTGGTAGTACAGGTGATGGATATGAGCTATTAAAAAATGTTGGGCATAGTATAAAAAATATAAAACCGGGGCTTGTTCCTTTAAAATCAGAAGATTATATTTGCAAAAAGCTTCAAGGACTTTCTCTAAAAAATATTGAAATTAAAATATTAAATAATCAAAATAACAAGGTTATATATAAAGATTTTGGAGAAATGATGTTTTCACATTTTGGAGTTACAGGTCCAGTTATATTAAGTGCTAGTAGCAGATTAAATAAAGAAAAAAATATTGAAAACAAATTAAAAGATAAAAATATAGATCTATATATTGATTTAAAACCAGCTTTAAGTTTTGAAGTATTAGATAAAAGAATACAAAGAGATTTTGAAAAATATATAAATAAGGAGTTTAAAAACGCATTAAATGATTTACTTCCGCAAAAATTAATACCTGTGATAATTTCAATTTCAGGTATTGATGAAAACAAAAAAGTTCATCAAGTTACACATAAAGAAAGAGAGAATTTAGTAAATTTAATTAAACATTTAAAAATTAATATATCTGGCTTTATGCCCATTGATATGGCTATAATAACATCTGGAGGTGTTAATGTAAAAGAAGTTAATCCAAAAACAATGGAGTCTAAAATTATTGGAGGACTATATATAGTAGGAGAATTACTAGATGTGGATGCATATACTGGCGGTTATAATTTACAAATTGCTTTTTCTACAGGTGTTGCAGCAGGTAAAAATAATTAAAAATATTTATGTATAAATAAAATTTGGAGGTATAAATATGAGTGAAAATGAGGTAAATAAAAAAGATACGAAAGATAAAAATATAAATACTAAAGTTTTTATTAAAGAAAGGAAAAGTGGAACACCTACTTTTTTAATGGTTATTGTTACCGCACTAATCGCTGGAGCAATAGGTAGCGTAATAATGTATTTAGTACTTACAAAGGGAGCAAATAATACTGTAAATAATACTAAAAATGCAACAACTAGTATTAAAATAGAAGCTACTGATACTCCGGTTGTGGCTATTGCTAAAAAAGCCGGTCCATCAATTGTTGGAATAAAAATTAATGCTTTATCTCAAACAATGTTTGGATCTCTTCAAGAGTCAAGTGAAGAAGGTTCAGGAATCATATACACTACTGATGGATATATTGTAACCAATTATCATGTAATTGAAAGTGCTATAAAAGACTCGTCTGCTACAATATCTGTTACTCTTTCAAATTCAGAAGAAACTGTAGAGGCAAGCATTGTAGGATATGATGAACCAACAGATTTAGCAGTTATAAAAATTGATAAAACTGGACTTACAGCTGCTGAATTTGGAAAATCATCTGAATTACAAGTAGGAGATTTAGCTGTTGCAATAGGAAATCCACTTGGTCAAGAATTTGCTGGTAGTGTGACTGTTGGATATATATCAGCTTTAAATAGGAAAATAACTACAAGTGGAAGAACATATAAATTAATTCAAACGGATGCTGCAATAAATCCAGGTAATAGTGGAGGAGCTTTAGTTAATTCACAAGGTCAAATAGTAGGTATAAATACTGTAAAAATAGGTTCTTCATTTAGTGGAACATCTGTTGAAGGACTTGGATTTGCAATTCCTAGTGATGATGCAGTAGATATAATAAATAAGTTAATAAAAGATAAAAAAATAGTAAGACCATATATTGGAATATCTGGTATAAATGTAGATGAAACTACTGCTAAAAGAAACAATTTACCAGAAGGTGTTTATGTTGCTCAAGTACTAAGTAATTCTCCAGCTTCAAAAGCAGGTATTAAGAAAGGTGATGTTATAATTGGTATAGAAGGAAAAGACATCAAGACAATGGAAGAGCTAAATGAAATAAAGAATACAAAAAATGTTGGAGATAAAATAACATTAAAAATACATAGACAAAGTCAAGATATAGAAGTAAAAGTTACCCTTGAAAGTGATGATACAACAAGTGCATCAAATTAGGAAAAATCTTCCCATAAACATGATGCTTGCGTGTAATGAAATTTTTGATAATATTTAATATTTTTTGTAGTAATGTTTAATACCTTTAAAGGAATTGCCAAGAATAGTGTGTAAACTTTCTAAAATTTATATAATTGAAATTAAGCTGTACGATTATGTTAAAAACATAGTTGTATAGCTATTTTTGGGAGTGTAAAGATTAGTGTGTAGATTTTTTTACTTTTGATAAAATAAATAAAACTTGAGTTAGAAATTCTGGCATTTTAGCATGTATTGCCCCTATTTCAAAAGTAAAACAAGTACTGCTAAATTCGTAGATAGTCACTAAAAAGTGTAGTTAGAACGCTCACCCTATCATTGTCATTAAATTTATAAAGTAGTTTTTTAACAAAACTGTTAAAACTAGTGTTATATGCATTTTTGCCACGTCCAAGTTTGTAAACAATTTCTTTAATAGATAAGTCTTCAATTATAACAAAATCATAGAGGTTAGCTAGGTTATTAGCAAGCGTATTTAACATATTTTGTCTAATATTAACAACCTTTCTATGAGCACATCGCAACTTATTTATGGCTTTCCAGTAATTTTTAGAGAATTTCTTTTTTCTATTAATATTTTTCTGAGAAATAGGAATTTTATCTAAGAGAATAAAATAATTATCGTTATATTTAGGAATAAAATTATCACTTGAAACAAAAATATCACCGATTTTAAAATCCAAACCAACAACTTTAGAATTAGTTGTAGCAGTATTTGTAGTATTTTTTTCATGCTTTTCATCATATTCAAATACTACAGAAATATAAAATTTACCTTTTTTATCTTCAAAAACAATAGCTCTTTTAATTTTGAAATAATCAG
>CAZTVT010000018.1:3481-18597 GCA_964617175.1 uncultured Clostridium sp. | reverse complement strand
ACGTACTTATTCTATATATAAAAAATAAAACAAAGGAGGAGAAAGATATATGAAAGATAAGAAAAAATCTGAGTTAAATGAAAATTTTACAAAACTAACTCGGGAAGAGGGGGATATCACTGATTGTGTTGATTGTTACAATAATTGTGATAATAATTTTAGCAGCGGCGGTGATATTAACAGTAGGTAAAAACAATCCTGTAGAAAGTGCAAGAGAGGCTGCATTTAAGGAAGATGTAAGAAGTTTCCAAGATGATTTGGCTTTAAGTATATCAAAAGATTATACCAAAAAGGCTGGACAGAGGGATAATAAATTTAATGCAAATAAATATACAACAGGAGGAGAGGCTGATTCAGTATATACGTATATACCAAGCTTTAACAAGAAATATGATGGGAAGTTTGTAATAGTAAATGATGAGCTAAAATATGTAGGAGAAGAAGAAAAAGAGGTAACATGGAGTAAAGATTTAGGAGTAAAAACAAAGCCAGTTGTGCCAGTAGATTGGAAATCAACAATAGCAGAAGTAACAGAAGATGGTGTACCAATTCCAAAAGGATTTACATATTTAACAGGAACAAAGGAAACAGGAACGGTAATAAAGGATTCGCTTGATAATGAATTTGTATGGATACCAGCAACAGAGGATACCTATGTTAAAGATTTAACTTTTAAAGGTACTACTCCTACAGGTGATGATACATTACCAAGTGGTATAACAGACGAAACAGCGGATGTAAAAAAATATGGAGGATTTTATATAGGAAGATATGAAGCTGGAGTTCCTATAGGAGACACATCACCAAGTAATAAAATAGGAATTCCAGTAAGTAAGCAATTAGCAACAGCATGGACAAATATAGATTATACAAATGCAAAAGCAAGTGCGGAAAGAATGATAAGTAATGATTATGTACAAACTGGATTACTAACAGGAAAGGCATGGGATAGAACATGTCACTGGATAGATGATGTGGTAGATATAACAGATAGTAGAACATATGGTAATTATTATAACTCACAATCTCCAGCAAATGTAACAGGATATGGATCAAAACAATTAGCTGGATTTAGTGATAAATGGAGTGTAAAAAACATATATGATTTAGCAGGAAATGTCTGGGAATGGACATCAGAGGCTCGCAGTACTGATCGTATCCGTCGTGGTGGCAATTACAACAGTGTTGGGGACGTTTGGCCAGTTTCCTCTCGTTTCAACTACATTCCTTCCAGCACTAATGGCTATATAGGCTTCCGCTCTAGGCTTTACATAAAGTAGCACTGATCACTGCCAGATACATATAGATAATGTTTATACAAAAATGGAGTTTGTATAAATTATAGATTTAGAGAAAAAATATTTTTTTGAATTCATAAATATAATATATATAGTAAGTATAAGGTTAGAAAAGAAGGAGCAGATTTGCTTTAGGCAAATCTGCTAGCGTTAAAGGCTATGTGAAAAAGGCGTAGCATTTTTCGATATAGTCTTTAACGCCTTCTTTTCTAACGGCCCGGTTAACTCTCCCTAACGGTCGAGTTAACAAAAAACAAAGTTTTTTGTTAACCGATATATGAAAGGAGGGTTTCTTTTTTTGAAACTTTTAGAAGAATATAATAAAATAAAAGCAGAAAATGAGAATTGTATAGTATTAATAAAATCAGGGGTATTCTATGTTGCTTTAGGAATAGATGCATATATATTAAATGATATTTTAGGTCTTAAATTAATAGATATCTCAAATACTAAAAAAGTTGGAGTACCTGTAAATAGTATAAAAAAGTATATGAATTTAATGCAAAATTATGATGTGCCGTATGTAGTTGTTGAAGATAATAAAGTAAGTTATAGCTACAAAGGTAATTTTGATTTTGTGATAAAAACACCAAAATTTGAAAAATTACTAGAAATTCTAGATATAAAAGATAAGTTGTTAAAATATATATATGAGATATTAAGTAAAAATTTAGGTGAAATTCTATGAATAATAGAGATAATGAAAAATTAAAATTATTACCTAAATATGAAGAATATGTGGTATATGTAAATAAAATGATAATAGCATCACCCAAATGTTGTAGGCTAAGTATTGGGGATGAATTAAGAAAATCAATGTATAATACTTTGTATTATATATATAGATTAATATATTTAGATGATAAATATAGATTAAATATATGTAATGAGTTAGATGCGCTTTTTTCATATCAAAGAGCAATTATTAGGTCAATGTATGACTTAAGATACATTGATTTAAAGAAAAAGACTAATTGTATAAAAATTTTAAGTGAAATTGGATGTATGCTTGGTGGATATGTAAAATCTCTTGGAGTAAAGTATGCCAAAAAAATATAAAATGGGATTTATAAATAGTGTAACATATGAAAAAATGTATAAGGCGTATTTAAATGCAAGAAAAGCTAAAAGGTATAGAAGAGATGTTATTTTGTTTAATCTAAGATATGAAGAAAGATTAAGCATTATATGTAAAAAAATAAAAAGAGGAAAGTATGAATTTGAGGAATTTAAAGAGTTTTATGTATATGATCCAAAGAAACGAAGAATACTTGCAGCACCATTTGAGGATAGAATAGTTCATACATGGTATGTAAAAGAATTTATAGAAAAAATATTTGTTCCTAGTTTTATACCAACATCATATGCTTGTATAAAAGGAAAAGGAATGCATAAATGTGCTTTAGATGTAAAAAGAGCATTGTATAATATGAGTAGAAAATATACAAATGCATATGTTGTAAAAATGGATGTTGCTAAATTTTTTGATAATATAGATAGAAATATATTGTTTAATATAATAAAAAGGAAAGTATCAGATAAAGACTTTTTATACTTTACAAAAAAATTGCTTGATTCAAGTAACAAATATGACAAAAAAGAAAATATATCTATTCCAATTGGCAATTTTTCATCACAAATGTTTGGAAATATATATTTAAATGAAGTAGATAGATATGCAAAAGAAGTTTTAAAATGTAAACATTATTTTAGGTATATGGACGATACGTGTATTATTTGCAAAAATAAAGAAGAAGCAAGATATGTACTTTTTAAACTTACTGTATTTTATGCAGAAAAATTACATCTTTTATTAAATAACAAAACAGATATATTTCCAATAAAAAATGGAGTTAATTTTTGTGGGTATAAAATTACAAATAAAGGATATATGAATGTAAGGAATAAAGGTAAGAAGAGGTTTATAAAAAAAGTAAAAAAATTAAGGAATTTACTAAGTGCAGGCAAGATAACAGTAAATGAAGCTAAAAGAAGTATAGCAGGAAATATTGGATATATAAAAATTGCAAATGTAGATAATTTAGTAAATAAATATTTGTATTTAAATAATGATAAAAGTTAAATAAAATATTATTGGGCAAGGTTGTAAAAAGGCTAACAGTACTAATCGTATCAATCGTGGTGGCAATTACAACAATAATGGGGACGTGAGACCAGTTTCGTATCGTAACAACAACAATCCTTCCAACACTAATGACAATATAGGATTTTGCTCTAGGCTCTAATACATTAAAAGAGTATATATTTTAAGGAATATATAAATTAAGTATTAGTATTAAAGGAACCTTGTCCATCCAGTATGGTAAATATATATAAAAATACACTTATTAGTAAAGATATATAAATATTATAACTTTTTTGATATTAATATATTTTGAAAGTGAGTGTATTTGCTTTTTAAGAGGTGAATATGAATAATTTTTATGGTATATTAAATATAAAACAAATATCAGATATTATTTTTGATTATTACAACAAATGTAAATTAAGTTTTTATATTCTATGCGTAGATTTAGATTGCAAATACAAAAGCCAAATTCTTGTACATTGCAATGAAAAATTAATTGATAGTATATATTCAAAATTAAGAAAAAATAATATGATTTTTGTTTATGGCAAAGTGCTAAATAAAGAAAGTACAGCAGTTATGGCTGATAAAATAGTGATTATAGAGTAAAAATATAATATCTACTTATTTAGGAAATGTACAATTAACAGGTACACAAAACATTAAAATTCTAATTGTAATAAAATGTAAATTTTAAAATGTATGATTATATATTTTTTTTAACAATAAGTATTTTTTATATGCTAAAATATTATATATTTTTTGTTATAATATTTTAGATATTGGCTATATTATATTTTTTGTTCTTAATTTTACCTTGTTATTTTTTTAATATCTATTGCAATAAAAAAATAAATAAGATATAATCGAGTTATAAATAAAAATACAAGCTTTGAATATATATGTTATTAAAATAAGGAGGTTGGTTTTGTGCATTGTGAAGGTTGTGATGGTTGCAAAATAGATGATAAACTAAAAGATATAGCAAAAAAATATAAAAGTGTAGATGGAGGTATAATAGGAGCTTTGCATGAAGTACAAAATGCATATGGATATATTCCAGAAGTAGCTCAGAAATATTTATCTAGTGAGCTAAATGTACCAATGTCAAAAATTTATGGAATAATAACTTTTTATTCTAGATTTTCATTAAAGCCTAAAGGAAAACATCATATACAAGTATGTCTAGGAACAGCTTGTTACGTTAAAGGTGCTGATAAAGTATTAGAAAGATTTAAACAAAAATTAGAAATCGATGAAGGTAAAACAACTAAAGATGGTATGTTTTCTTTAGAATCTGTTAGATGTATAGGGGCATGTGGTCTTGCTCCAGCAATAGTTATTGATAATGAAGTTTATGGAAAAATGGATGAAAAGAAAGTAGATGAATTAATAGAAAAGTACAAGGAGGAAAAATAATGTCTTCTTTAAAAAGTATTGATTGTATAAAGAAAGAATATAGTAAAGTTTTAAAAGAAAAAAGAATAATGGTATGTTCTGGTACTGGTTGTACATCTTCTAAAAGTGATATTTTGATTGAGAATCTAAAAAAAGAACTAAAGTTGCAAGGTGTTAAAGAAGTAACGGCACATAAAACTGGATGTTTTGGATTTTGTGCAAAGGGCCCTATAGTTGTAATTGACCCTGATGAAATTTTTTATGAACAAGTAAAATTAGAAGATGCAAAAGATATAGTTGAAGCAGTAAAAAATAACAAAATAGTTGAAAGACTACTTGCAAAAGAAAATGATAAGTATATAGAAAAGTGGCATGAGTTAAATTTCTATAATAAACAACAAAGAATAGCTTTAAAAAATTGTGGAAAAATTAATCCTGAAAGTATAGAAGAATATATTGCAGTGGATGGTTACAAAGCCTTAGAAAAAGCACTTAGTATGACACCTGATGAAATTATAGAAGAAGTAAAAAAATCTGGTATTAGAGGAAGAGGTGGTGCTGGTTTTTCAACCGGTAAAAAATGGGAATTTACAAAAAATGCTAAAGGAACAAAAAAATTTGTATGTTGTAATGCTGATGAGGGGGACCCTGGAGCTTTTATGGATAGAAGTATTTTAGAGGGTGATCCACATTCAGTAATTGAAGCTATGATAATAGCTGGATATGCTATAGGAGCAGATCAAGGATATATTTATGTAAGAGCTGAATATCCAATAGCAGTCGAAAGATTAAATATAGCAATATCTGGGGCAAAAAAAATGGGCTTTTTAGGTAAGAATATACTTGGAAAAAAATTTAATTTTAATCTTGAACTTAGACTTGGTGCTGGTGCATTTGTATGTGGTGAAGAAACTGCACTTATGAACTCAATAGAAGGAAATAGAGGTGAACCAAGGCCACGTCCTCCTTTTCCAGCAATAAAAGGTCTTTTTGAAAAACCAACATTACTTAATAATGTTGAAACTTATGCTAATATTCCTAAAATAATTTTAAATGGTGCTAAGTGGTATAATAAAATTGGAACAGAAAACTCAAAAGGTACTAAGGTATTTGCACTTGGAGGTAATATTAATAATGTTGGACTTGTTGAAGTACCTATGGGAACAACATTAAAAGAAATAGTTTATGATATTGGTGGTGGAATTCCAAATAAAAAAAGATTTAAAGCAGCACAAATGGGAGGACCTAGTGGTGGATGTGTACCAGAAAAATATATTGATGTACCAATAGATTATGATTCGCTAACAGAAATTGGAGCAATGATGGGTTCTGGAGGACTTATTGTTATGGATGAATCAAAATGTATGGTAGATATTGCTAAGTTTTTCTTGGAATTTACAGTAGATGAATCATGTGGTAAATGTCCACCATGCAGAATAGGAACAAAACGTATGCTTGAAATATTAACTAGAATAACTGAAGGAAAAGGAAAAGATGGCGATATTGAAAAACTAGAAAGACTAGCAGCTGATATAAAAAAAGCATCACTTTGTGGACTTGGTCAAACTGCTCCTAATCCTGTACTTAGTACAATAAAATACTTTAGAGATGAATATGAAGCACATATATATGAAAAAAGATGTCCTGCTGGAGTATGCAAAGCTTTAACTTCTGTACACATTGATGAGGATAAATGTAAAAAATGTGGAATATGTGCAAAAAATTGTCCTGTAAATGCAATAAATGGTGAAGTTGGAAAAGTTCCATTTAAAATAAACAAGGATAAATGTATTAAATGTGGTGTTTGTATTTCAAAATGTCCATTTAAAGCAATATCAAAATAATGGAGGAAAGTGTATGTATAAAAAGAAAAATGTGACACTTACTATAGATGGTAAAAAAATAACAGTTCCTAGTGGTACTACTGTATTAGAAGCTGCTAGAAAATTAGAAATTGATATTCCTACTTTATGCTTTCTAAAAGAAATAAATGAAGTTGGAAATTGCAGAATGTGTTTGGTAGAAATTGAAGGAGTAAGAGGATATAAAGCATCATGTGTATATCCTGTAGAAGAGGGGATGGTTGTAAGAACCAATACTAAGGATTTACTTGATACTAAAAGAACAATACTAGAACTACTCCTTTCATCTCACGAGAAAAAATGCCTTACTTGTATTAGGAATACAAACTGTAGACTTCAAGACTTAGCTAAAAGATTTGGAATAGAAGATTTAGATTATGAAGGTGCTATGCCAGAGTCTGATTTTGATGATTCGTCAGCTTGTATTGTAAGAAATACAGCAAAATGTATTTTGTGTAGAAGATGTATCAATATATGTAGTAAAGTTCAGGGCGTTGCTGCAATTGATAATGTAAATAGAGGTTTTAATTCAAAAGTTGGAGTAGCTCTTGATATGAAAATGAAAGATTCAACCTGTGTTGGATGTGGCCAGTGTGTAATTCATTGCCCTGTTGGTGCATTAACAGAAAAGAGTAATGTAAGAGAATTAAATAAGGCATTAGCAGATCCTAAAAAAGTAGTAATCATACAAACAGCCCCAGCAACACGTGCTACAATAGGAGAAGAATTTGGTATGCCTATAGGTAGTCTTGTTACAGGAAAACTTGTATCAGGGTTAAAAAGGCTTGGTTTTGATAAAGTATTTGATACAGACCTTGGTGCAGATATTACAATTATGGAAGAGGCAACAGAATTTATAGAAAGATTAAAAAATAACAGAAACTTACCAATGATAACTTCATGTAGTAGTGGTTGGATAACTTATGCTGAAAAATTTTACCCAGAACTACTAAACCACTTATCTACTACTAAATCACCAATGGAAATAATGGGTACTATTATAAAAACATATTATGCTAAAAAACAAAATATTGATCCAAAAGATATCTATTCTGTAGCACTTATGCCTTGTTCTGCTAAAAAAGCAGAAATTCTAAGAGATAAATTAAAGCTAAAAGATGGCTTAATGGCTGTTGATAATGTTATTACTGTAAGAGAAATGGCAAGACTTATGAAAGAATCAAATATTGATTTATCTATACTTGATGATGAAGAATACGATAATCCTTTAGGAGAGGCTACAGGCGCAGGTCATATATTTGGTACTACAGGTGGAGTAATGGAAGCTGCTCTTCGTAGTGTATCATATCTTCTTGATAAAACAGAAATTGAAAATGTTGAATTTAAAAGTATCAGAGGATTTAAAGGGATAAAAGAGGCTAAAATAGAAATTAATGGACAAACACATAATATTGCAGTTGCTCAAGGCCTTGCTAATGTATCTAAACTTATGGATGAAATAAAACAAGGGAAATCAAAATATAGTTTTATTGAAGTCATGACTTGCCCAGGAGGTTGTATAAATGGTGGAGGTCAACCTTTAGTTAGCGATTATGTGGCAAGTAAAATAGATTACAAGAAACTTCGTGCAAAAGCGTTATATAAGGCGGATAAAAAAGCAAAATATAGAAAATCGCATGAAAATCCAGAAGTAAAAATATTATATGAAGAATTTTTAGAAGAGCCAAATGGTAAAAAAGCACATGAATTATTACATACCTCATATAACAAACAAGAAGTATATGTAAAAGAATAGGAGAAATTACTTATGGAAGAGAATAAACAAATAAAAGAAAATAGTGGCATTGGAATAGTATCTTTTGTACTTGGAATAATAGCAATTATGACTTCATTTTTTGTTATTCCATCAGTTTTACTTGCGATAGTATCAATAATTACAGGTATAATTGCTTTAGTAAAAAAATCAAAAAAAGTAATGCCTGTTGTAGGTATAGTATTATCAAGTATTGGTGTTATAATATCTGCAATAGTTATAACTATAGTTTTATTTGTTACAAAACTTGCTTTAGATATAACAAATGATATTGATTTAAATGATGAAATAAAGTCAGGTCTTACACAATTATATAATGATATTTCTAAAGGAATAACAGATGAATTAAATATAGAAAATAAATTAGATGGATACTCTTGGGAAGTTTCAGATGGGTCTTTGTTAGAATTAAATGATGATGGAAGATATTATTGGTATAAAAATGCAGAAGATAAAACAGACAATTATTATACAGGAACATATAAAAGTTATTTAGGAGATAGTGCAATAGAAAAAATTGATAATAAAGTTGGTTTCAATGAAGAAGCTTACGAAAAAAATTTTGCTATTCTTAGAACTGATATATATTATTTAGAACTACAAAAGCAAGAAACTGTTATAAATGGTAAAAAAACAGATACTATTCAAAAAACACAATATGCATTGTTTTTCTATAATGCAAATACAGATAAGTGTGAAGGCATGAATTTAAACACACAAAATTTAGTTTATTTTACTAAAGCGAAATAATAAAGAAAATGGGGTATATTATAACAAAATATGCTCTGTTTTTTTAATATACAAAAAATGTGAAAATTTACACATTTTTTTAATAAATTTTGTGAAAATTTACACATTTTTTTAAAATTTATATTGAATAAGTTATATATAAATGGTATACTATTATTAGCGGGTGATGATATGAAGAGAAAATTTTATAATACTTTATTGGAATGGAAAGAAGATGAAAATAAAAAGCCTCTAATGGTAATAGGAGCAAGGCAAGTAGGAAAGACATATATAATTGATAAATTTTGTAAAGAAGAATATAAAAATTATGTGTATTTAAACTTTGATAAAGATGAAGAACTTATCAGTATATTTGAAAGCACTAAAGATCCTAAAAAAATATTAGAATCGATAGAAATTATATATAATGTAAGTATAAATATAGAAAATACAATAATATTTTTAGATGAAATACAAATTTGTGAAAATGCTATAAATTCTTTAAAATATTTTTGTGAATCAAAGGATAGATATAATATTATCTGTGCAGGAAGTTTGTTGGGAGTAAAATTAAATAGATACACTTCTTCATTTCCAGTAGGAAAAGTTAGAATTGAAAATTTAAATCCAATGGACTTTGAAGAATTTATGATGGCCATCGGTGAAGATAAGTTGATTTTTAATATAAAAGAGTGTTTTGATAATAATATTCCTATGATTGAAGCTTTGCATTTAAAAGCTTTAGATTTATATAGAAAATATTTGTGTGTTGGTGGTATGCCGGCTTCTATATTAGAGTTTTTAAATTGTAACATGGAGATTATTAATTTTATTGGTAAAGAAAAAGAGGATATTATAACTTCATATATTGCTGATATGGCAAAGTATACAACTTCAACTGAGGCAATAAAAATTCATGACATATATAAAGGGTTATCTAGGCAACTAAGTAAAGAGAACAAAAAGTTTAAATATCAACTTATAAATTCAAATGCAAGAAGTAGAGAGTATTCTACTCCTATGGAATGGTTAGTGCAAAGTGAAATTGTTCTAAGATGTAATATGATAGTTTCACCTAAAATTCCTCTTGAAGGGTATAAAGATGATAGTATATTTAAAATATATTTTAATGATATAGGGCTTTTTGTAACACATTCTAAAACTCCATTAAATGAAATAATACTAAATACAAATATGTTATATAAAGGTGCAATAGCAGAAAATTATGTTGCACAAACATTGAAGTCAAAAAAATATGAATTATACTATTTTAAAATTGATAATAAGTTAGAAGTTGATTTTTTAATATATAAAGATGATGGAGTTATTCCAATTGAAGTTAAAGCGTCAGATAATACAAGATCAACTAGTTTAAATAATTATATAAAGATGTTTAATCCTAAATATGCAATAAGGATATCTACCAAAAATTTTGGATTTGAGAATAATATAAAGAGTATTCCTTTATATGCAGCATTTTTGATATAAATATAGATGCCTTAAAGAATTTTCTTAAGGCATCTGAATTTGTTATCACATTTTTAATATTTTATTTTCAAAAATGTGATCGAAATAATCAGAAAGCAATTGATCAACTGCATCAGGTGGAAGACAGGTAACGTCTTCTACATTATCAATATGCATACTATAGTTGGGTTTATGACAATGGTTTTTTATTTGTATATTTGCTTGTTCTTCTGAATGATTGATATATACATTAAACTCAGCTATAATATAGCCGTTTTCATTAGTCATAATGTAAAGTTCCGAACCATCAGCTTCCATTATATCGCTATAAAAAATTTTGTATCTCATGTGTTTCCTTTCTTGCCGTTTGACGGCTTACATGGTTTAGTGCTACCATATTAAGCAAAATAATATAATATAAGAAATTCACTATCTAAATACTAATAATAGTGTAATATATCTATTTTAGTTAAAATGGATAGTTTTATAACTTATATAAATAGTATAATATATTTATGGTAAAAAATCAAGTTATGTATACTTTGTTTGCTGTGATTATATATTTTTCTATGTGATTTTTACTAATAGAAATAATGTAAAAATAATATTATGTGAGATACTATGGAAGTCATTATTTGTTTTTATTCTATGATATTTTTTTGCGATTGGCATGTATAACGAACATTTATGTTGACTATTGTAAGCATAAATGATATAATGTTTATGTAGAGTAAATTATTTATACTCTCGAATACTTTCGGGAGAGGTCAGCTCCTGATAAAAAATATATAATTGGAGGAACTTTAATGGGTAAATGTATAATAGATATAACTGGAACGATTTTAGAGACAACATATATGCATGTAATAAACCGGTTAAAAGAGTTAAAAAAAGAAGATGAAATAATTCTATTAATTAACTCAACTGGTGGAATGGTATCTCAGGGGTTTGCAATATATGATATTTTAGATATATTACCTAATAAAATTAAAACTATAGCGGTAGGACGATGCAATAGCATCGCTAACATTCTCTTTTCTTTAGGTGAGGAAAGATATGTTACCGCTAATACTGAATATCTCATGCACTCAACGAGTTTGAAGTATCATGAAAATGATAGTATTAATGTTAATGATGCAAGAGAAATGACTAAAACTATTGAGCATGATAATAAGAGAATTATTCAATCGATATTAAAGTCAAAAGGTATAAAGGTAACATATGATGTGTTGAAAGAAAAGTTTGATTCTGGAGAAGACCATATATTTACACCTGAAGAAATAGTAGATATGGGAATAGCAACAGCTGTTTTAGAAGATATATATGATATATTTAAGGAGTGATTAAAAGACAACCAAAATCGTTGAATATGCAAATGCAAGTTCAACGATTTTTGTCTTTTATTTTTGTATTGTTTTTTTTGGGGGATTTTAAGGCTTTCCTCGTGGTAGTTTATTTTTTCTTTATATCCAAATCTTTCTATTCTATAAATTAAATTCTTCTTTTTTTATAGTCTTATCTTCTTGTAAATTAATGTTATCTTCAGGAGGAGATTTTTTTGATAATTCATCGTTTAACATACTTTGTAATGAATCTTTAAAATTATTATTAGATAAAGTATTTTTTTCTTTTATTTTTTCTACTATTTCATTCAAAGAAATAATTTCTATTTCTTGAAAAGATATAACATCTTGAAAATCTTTATTTGTTCCTTTTATATTGGTTTCTCCTAAATTAAATAAACTTTCAGGATTTTTATCAATATATTCATCTAAAGATGTATTTAATTTTTCAAAGTAACTTTTCTCTAATTCTTTATGCTTTTTTATATTTTCATCTTTTTTTAATATATCTTGGCACTGTTCCATTGATAGATTACCTGATTTTAATTTTTGTAATAATTCTTTTTCTAAGGTATCATTATATCTTGTATTCTCCTTAAAAATATCACAAAAATTTTTAAATAAATTCTTTTCGTCTGATTGTAATTTATCATCAATCAAATTAGATATTATGTCCGTTCTTTCTTTAGTTTCATTAAAAATATGAGAATTCTCAACTAATTTATCTCTTCCAATTATTTTTTCTATTTTTTGCATAAATTTTACTAGGTGTTGCCTTGCAAATGGAGTGTTTTGTAGACAATACTTTGCAGACACTTCTCTAGATAAATTTTCAGTTAATCCCTCGAAAACTCCACCACCAAAACCAAAGGCATGTGCCATTTCGTGTGGCATAACATAAAAAAGCTCAGTTTCATATTTACTATCATTTAAATAGTAATATAATATATGAGACATATCATTTAAATCATTTTCGATTAGTTCATCTTCTGTAAGTATAAAAGGCTTTCCATCATCTTTAGATATAAGATTAGTACTTATTTTTTTTGTAAGACCATTTCCATCATAAGTTACTTTTCCATCTTTCTTAATGTCATATCCAATGTTTTTTTTATATAATTTTCCTTGTTTTAGTTCTTCAAATCCTGCTTTTATACCATAAGAATACTTTAAAGAGTTATTTTGATAACAAGCATCAATATGACTTCCATTATATACAGATATGTTTAATTTTCTATTTTTATCATAAGGAAGATTAGAAAATTCTAAGTGATAAATTCTAAGTATTTTTTCAATTTCTAACTCTATTACTTTTCTATATGTATCAGTTATCTCATAGCTTCCTTTTTCATTAACTTTAAACGCTTCTTCGTCATTTTTATTTAGTATTTGTTGTATTAAAGCATTTATTTTTAAGTTGTTTTTCCTTATCGTGTCAATTTTATTTTCCAAAATATCATCTCCAAAAAGGTATAACTTTGTATATGAATTCTAGCATAAATTAACTTGATTGTCAAAATCAAAGTATAAAAATATTATAAAATTTTTATTAAGAAAAGAGATAAAAACTTAAATAAAAAACAAAATATTTGCATAAACCTTTCTTTGCAATAACGCACAAAAAAATCAATCTTTTAAGATTGATTTAATCATTAACGTCACATTGGTGCGACGATTTTACCTTATGGAGCTATTAGGGAGAATCGAACTCCCGACCTACAGGTTAAGAATATGTTGCTCTGCCAACTGAGCTATAATAGCATGTATTTCATTTTATATTAAAATACTTCAAAAATCAATATATATTGTACTAAAAAATCATAAAATTGCTAAAAAAACATTGACAATTGAACATAAAAAAGTTATAATGTATATGTTAACTTTTGCTTATTTTATATAATAAGCAGAAATTTTGTAATAGGAGGAATGAATAGTGGCTAAAGATGATGTTATTGAAGTTGATGGAATAGTTACAGATGCTTTACCAAATGCTAATTTTAAGGTTAAACTTGAAAATGGTCATGAGGTACTAGCTCATATTTCTGGTAAACTTAGAATGCATTACATTAAAATTTTGCCTGGAGATAAAGTAAAACTTGAACTTTCAACATACGATTTAACTAAAGGCAGAATAACTTGGAGAGGAAAATAATCCTATTATTTTAAATTTTGTGGTAAGCATAAAACTAGAGCGGCTGTAAAAGACATGGCCTTAAATGTCTTTTATTTTAGTTTCATGTTTATTATATAACTTACTTTTGTTAAATTTTATTAACAAATATTTTAAGGAGGAATTAAAATGAAAGTAAGACCATCAGTAAAAAAAATTTGTGAGAAGTGCAAAGTGATTAGAAGAAATGGCGTAGTTAGAGTTATTTGTGAAAATCCAAAGCACAAACAAAGACAAGGTTAATGTGGGGGTGTAAAAGTAAATGGCACGTATAGCTGGAGTAGATTTACCAAAACAAAAAGTAGCAGAAATAGGACTAACATCTATATATGGAATTGGTCGTTCTGCATCTAGAAAAATACTTGCAGAAGCAGGTATTGAACCAACAAAAAGAGTAAAAGATTTTACAGAAGAAGAAGAAGCTAAAATAAGAGAAATAATCGATAGAGATTATACTGTAGAAGGGGATCTTCGTAAAGAAGTATCTTTAAACATTAAAAGATTAATGGAAATTAATTGCTATAGAGGACAAAGACATAAAAGAAGACTTCCTGTAAGAGGTCAAAGAACAAAAACTAATGCTAGAACAAGAAAAGGTCCTAGAAAAACAATAGCAGGAAAGAAAGGAGTATAGTTAGAAATGGCAGATAAAAGAAAATCAGTATCAAAGAAAAAAGTAAAAAAGAATATTTCAACTGGAGCAGCTCATATACAATCTTCATTTAACAACACAATTGTTACAATGACTGATTCTCAAGGTAATGTTATATCTTGGGCAAGTGCTGGTGGACTTGGATTTAAAGGTTCAAGAAAAAATACTCCTTTTGCTGCAGGGCAAGCAGCTGAAACAGCAGCTAATGCAGCTAAAGAACATGGTTTAAAAAGTGTAGAAGTGTTTGTAAAAGGACCTGGTTCTGGTAGAGAAGCAGCTATAAGAGCACTTCAAACAGCTGGATTGGAAATAAACATGATTAAAGATGTTACTC
>CAZTVT010000018.1:0-3471 GCA_964617175.1 uncultured Clostridium sp. | reverse complement strand
ACTCCAATACCACATAATGGTTGTAGACCACCAAAAAGAAGAAGAGTATAGTGGGGGTGTAAATATAAAATGGCAAGATATACAGACGCAGTATGTAAAAAGTGCAGAAGAGAAGGTACAAAACTTTTCTTAAAAGGTACAAGATGTAATTCAAATAAATGTGCGATTGATAGAAGATCTTATGCTCCAGGACAACATGGAAAAAACAGAGTGAAATTATCAGAATATGGTCTTCAATTAAGAGCAAAACAAAGAGCAAAAGAATATTATGGGGTTTCAGAATCTCAATTTAGAAAATATTATGAAGAAGCTTTCAGACGTGAAGGAGTAACTTCTGATATTCTATTCGAGCAATTAGAGTTAAGACTTGATAATATTGCATATAGAATGGGAATTGGTACTTCAAGAGCTGAAGCAAGACAACTAGTAGGCTATAAAGTACTAGATGTTAATGGTAAAAAAGTAAACATTCCTTCATATATTTGTAAAGTGGGAGATGTCATATCTTTAAGAGATGCTAAAAAAGATAATAAAACAGTAGTTTCTGTAATGGAAACAAATAAATTAAAGGCAGTACCTGCTTGGTTAGAATTAAACAAAGATAGAACAGAGGCAAAAGTTTTAAGAAAGCCAACTAGAGAAGATGTTGATCTTGAAGTTCAAGAAAGTCTAATAGTTGAGTTATATTCTAAGAACTAATTAAATCATTTAATTAAAGTGTTGATAATACGTGTAATCAGAGCGTATTAAAGGAGGAATTAAAATGGTTGAAATGCAAAGACCTGAAATAAAATGTGTTGAAGTAAATGTAGACACATATTATGCAAGATTTGAGGCACAGCCTCTAGAAAGAGGATTTGGAATTACACTTGGTAATTCATTAAGAAGAATTCTTCTTTCTTCACTACCAGGGTATGCTATAAACACAATAAAAATTGCTGGAGTAACTCATGAATTTACAACAATACCAGGAGTTACAGAAGATGTTACTGATATAATACTTAATTTAAAACAAGTATGTTTAAAATCAAATGACATGGATAAGAAGGATATTACTATAAAAGCAAAAGGACCTTGTGAAGTTACGGCTGGAGATATAATTACTGATTCTACAATTGAAGTTGTAAATAAAGATTTACATATAGCTTATGTAGATGAAGGTGCAGAACTAGATATTGAAATGACTGCTGTAAAAGGTAGAGGTTATATAGAAGGAAAAAGAGAAAAAGATTCTACAGAGGCTATAAATGTTTTACCAATAGATTCAATATTTACACCTGTAAAAAAAGTAAATTTTCAGGTTGAAAAAACAAGGGTAGGTCAAGATCCAAATTATGATAAACTAATTATCGAAATTTGGACAAATGGAGTAATAGAACCATTTGAGGCTTTAAGTATGGCTGCTAAAATTTTAAATGAGCATTTAGAAATGTTTATTGATTTATCAGAAATAGCTAAAAATATGTCAATAATGTCTCAAAAAGAATTATCTATGAAAGACAAAATTTTAGAGACATCAATTGAGGATTTAGAGTTCTCTGTAAGATCATATAATTGTTTAAAAAGAGCAGGAATTCATACTGTTGCAGATATAGTAAATAAATCAGAACAAGATATGATAAAAGTAAGAAATCTAGGTAAAAAATCACTAGATGAAGTAGTAAATAAAATTGCAGAATTAGGACTTGAATTTAAAAACAAGGACGAATAATTAAAGGAGGATAAGCAAAATGCCAGGAACAAGAAAACTTTCAAGAGTAACTTCTCACAGAAGCGCCATGCTTAACAATTTAGTTTCATCTTTAATCCTTAATGGAAAAATAGAAACTACACTTGCTAAAGCAAAAGAAATCAAACCAATTGCTGATAGCTTAGTAGATTTAGCTATAAAGGAAAAAGATAATTTTGAAGTTAAGGAAAAAACTGTATCTAGAGCAAAACTAGATAAGAATGGTAAAAAAGTAAAAGAAACTAAAACTTCTAAAAATGGAAAAAAATATGAGGTAATAGTAAGAGAAGTAGTAAAAGAAAACAGAAATGTTGATAAACCATCTAAACTTGCTGCAAGAAAGAAAATGTTTAAACATTTAAATAAAATAAGTGATTTCAATGGTAATACTGTTGATTTAACAGAAAAATTATTTAATGAAATTGCTCCAAAATATGAAAAAGCAACAGGTGGTTATACAAGAATAATCAAATTAGTTCCAAGAAAAGGTGACGGAGCTGATATGGCTATAATTGAATTAATATAGTATCAAAAATAGTGTAAAATATCCACATTTTACACTATTTTTTTCTTTTGTATTGAAAAAAGTTTTTCTTTTTGTTAATATATAATTGTAATTATTTTGGAGGTAAATATATGAAAAAAGGAAAAGCTTTATTAGCTGTAATAATAACAATAATTATTATGATGTTAGTATTTGCAGGAATTGTCTTTGCGGGCATTAAGCTTGGGGTATTAAAAATTGATATGAGTGCTTTAAATTTTGGACAGGAAAGCAAAGTAGAAGAAAAAGCTGAAGAAAATGTTGATATATATTCTAAGGAATATAACGTGGATGATTATATTACTGTAGCTAAAGATGAAGATAGTGGATTAAAACTAGTAACATTTAAAGGGATCAATTCTGATGTATTAAATAAATTTGTAGAATTACAGAATAAATTTAAAAATAATACTGTAGAAAGTGCTAATAAAAAGACAAATGTAGTAAGAAATAATGCTGATAAAGGAGTACTTTCTGTATATACAAAAGAAACTGTAAAAAAAGGCGAAGAAATTGTATCAGAAGTTTCATATGCTGTAAATGTAAATATTGAAGATGAATCCGAGGTAAAAAATACTGATCTTATTAAATTGTATGGTACTAGTATTGAAAATATTTCTAAAGCTATAGTTACTAAGTTTGCAGAAATATCTACTGATGTTACTTATACTGATTCTTCAAGTACTGTAGTAAAATCAAGTGATATAAAGGTAAATTCGAGCAAATATATAGATGTCTTAAAGGATAATGTAGATAAATTGGTAATTTATACTAGAAAAGAGAAATTATATGTTGATGTAAACAGTTCACAATTAATGAACTTATTAGGATTAAAAGCTACAGATAATACAAAGGGTATAGAAATAACTAGTATTTCTATATAATATTTGGTATTGGAGGAAAGATTTATGAAAAACGCAAACATCTCTAATGAATAGAATATTACAAAAGTATTTATAATAATAACAATGATATTTGTACTTTTAATGTTTACATTCTTAATATTAATTATACTTAATCAGTATAACATTATAAATGTTTCTAAATTAATATATAATCTATCTTATGTATATTAATAATAAAGGCTATACAATCATAATCGATTTGTATAGTCTTTGTTTAGTTTTGTTTTATTTAAACCACTATAAATATTTGATGAATATATAAAGCTTATTTTATATGTACAATAAATATTTCA
>CAZTVT010000017.1:16043-18817 GCA_964617175.1 uncultured Clostridium sp. | reverse complement strand
TAAAAACGTCTTAAAATCGATTTTAGAGCGTCGTTTTTTGAGGTGATATATAAAAGTATAATGACGTACCAGAATATATAAATAACTTTCTGTTGTATATGAAAAATATTCAAAATAGATCAAAAAATACTGTAAAAGAATATTATTATGATTTAAGAAATGCTTTTAGATTTTTTAAAGCCGATTTATATAATTTAAATAAAGCTGATTTAAACGAGATTGTTATTACAGATATTGATATTAATTTTATAAAAAAAATAAAATTAAATGATATATATAATTATTTAGATTATTTATCAAATAATTCTGATAAAGCTACAACTAGATCTAGAAAAGTTTCTGCTTTAAAATCATTTTTTAATTATTTGTGTTTTAAAGAACGTGCTTTAGAAATAAATCCAACTGTGGAATTAGAAATGCCAAGACTCGAAAAAAGGAATCCTAAATATTTAACATTAGATGAAAGCCTCTCTCTCCTCCACTCCATCGATGGAAAATTTCAAAAAAGAGATTATGCCATAATAACATTATTTTTAAATTGTGGTCTACGTCTGTCAGAACTTGTAAATATTAATATTAAAGATATAAAAGGAACTTCTCTTAGTGTTATTGGTAAAGGTAATAAAGAACGTAGCTTATATCTAAATGAAGCTTGTAAATCTGCTATAGATGATTATTTAAAAGTAAGACCTAAAGATAATTTAAAAGATAGAGACGCTTTATTTATAAGTAATTTTGGAAAAAGAATTAGTAATAGAATGGTAGAAATGGTAGTAAAAAAATATGTAATTCAGGCTGGTCTTGATCCAAAAAAATATTCTCCACATAAATTAAGACATACTGCAGCAACTTTAATGCTTAAGTATGGAAAAGTTGATATTAGATCATTACAACAAGTTTTAGGACATGAAAGTATATCTACTACAGAAATATATACTCATGTAGATAGTGAACAAGTAAAAGATGCGTTATCGAAGAATCCATTAAATAGAAAAAATATATAGTAAAAAGCTAGGACAATTAAGTTCTAGCTTTTTATAATTAATTAAGATAAGGTAAAATTGTATCTACAACTGTATCAACAGCTGATTTTGTTATTAATCCTTTCTCATAAATACTTGGAGTATATGGTTTAGTAAGTATTGCTCTAAACAATTTATATAAATCATTTCCTACATTTGTTGCAACACCTAAGCTATCATAATATTCAGCATTATCCGTTTCCTGACCCTTAATAGACTTAAAAAAGATTTTACATCCAGATTTAGAAACAAATTCTGATGACATATTTCCTCCGGCTTTTCCTATGATAACCTCGCAAGATGATATTAATTTTTTTAAATCAGTAGATGCAACATAACTAAAAAGTGACATAGTATCTTTATACTTAGAATGTACTTTTTTAGCATATTTATAAGGTTTACCGAGTCCTGAAATGCAAATAAGCTTTTTACCGTTTTGCTTACAAAATTCAGCAAGTTTAGGTAATGCTTTAATTCCCATACCAAGTCCTTCAGCACTTCCTGGAACAAAAAGCACTGTATCTTTTACAGTATAAGATGTATCAGCTTCTTTATCAAAAAAACATGGATTTGTACCTATATATATTGGGCCCTTAGAATTTTCAAGATAAGGATATATCGTAAGGCCGTTTTGCCAAGATTTTTTAGAGGCAACAAAATAATGCAAATTGCTAACATCATCATATGAAGACATTGCAAATCCTAACATTTCTATATCAGTTACCACAACTCCTGAAAATTTTATACTTTTAGTATCTTCTGTAATTTTAGATAAAATAGCATTAGTATATGGATAGGTTGATAACACGACTTTAGGTGAGAGTTTATTCATAAGCTTTTTTACCTTGTCTGTGTATAAAATCCTAAATAATGGCGCAATATCAAATCCAGTTTTTTTAGGGTTGATTTCTCCTCTTATTACCTTATTCCAAACAAACTGCCCAGGTTTACTTCTTGACATTAAGACCCAAGCTTTATCATTTACTTTTGCAATGTTTTTAGAAAAAAGTGATAATAGATCAATTATAATGACATTTTTATCAGTTTTTTCTATAATTTTTTTTGCAATGGCACGTGTAGGAGCCCTATGTCCATTTCCCGCATGACCTGTAAACAGTACAGTGTCAACTTTAAGATTATAATAATCTAAATACTTAAGCAAACCTAAAATTGAATCATATGAAGTATATATACTGTTATTATATACTTCATCAAAATTTAAATTTATATTTGAGGTTATTTCACTCTCATATAAATTACGGTCCAAGATTTTTTCAATTGTTGAAATATTATTTACATCTAATTTTGTAAACTTATTGGTTACATCAGCCCGAATCCAAGCCATAGTAATTCCTCCTTAATAATTATATTTACTGGTTATATGTATATTTCTACAATAATAATTATACCACTTATTTGAACAGTTGTCAAATAAGTGGTGCACTTTTAAAAAAATTACTCTAATATATAGGAATTTGTAATACTTGTCCTACATATATAGAACTATCAACTAAATTGTTTTTATTTTTAATATCTTTTATAACATTTTGAATAGCTATATTTTTATCATCACTATTATTACAAACATTCTCAGATATATTCCAAAGCGTATCTGAATTTAATACTATATAAGAATAAGTATGCACTTCTTTTTTACCAAAACTTTTTGATGTAAAAAAACTTATACTCAAAATTATTAAAAAAACTATAAATATATTTAAAACAAATCTCCTTTTTGATATTATCTTTATT
>CAZTVT010000017.1:8666-16033 GCA_964617175.1 uncultured Clostridium sp. | reverse complement strand
TTAAAAATAAGATGTCTTTTTATTTTTCTTCATACAAACCACCTCTAAACATTTGTTCTTTATAAGAAAATTATATATCATAAACAAATGTTTGTCAATGCTTTTTTGTAAAAAAGTGAAAATTTGTTCTTTTTAATACGAGATATTTTTAATTATATCCTCTACCTCATCTATATGTTTTAATTCTATACTTAAATTAATAATTATTCTTTCATTGAATTTAACTTCATTTATAATTACATATTTTTTATTTATATATTCTTTTAAAAGATTATTTAAACTATCATATTTGTTATATTCTATACTAATAATTCTTGAATTATAATTCAAAACTTCTTCTTTTTTACAGTTATCCAAAGCACCTCTAAATGCATTTAAATAAGCTCTAGATAAAGGTCCTGCACCTAGTAATATCCCACCAAAATATCTAACTATTACTATGCAAACATTTGTTAAATTCTCCTTACTAATAACCTCATATATAGCTTTAGTACCGGTCCCTTGTGGCTCACCATCATCAGAAAAATGTATTATAGGCAGTTTATTATCAGATAAAAAAGAATAGATATATATAATATGCCTTGCTTCTTTATTATCCTCTTTTATTCTATTAATATATTTTTTAGCCTCTATATCGTTTGATATATTAAATATATATGCAATAAATTTGGATTTTTTTTCTTCTAATATATATGAAGCAATTTCATTATATATATTATCGTGTTGTGTTTTACTTAAAGAAAAATACATTTTCATCACCGAAATAATTATATCACATTAATAATATATAAACAAGGTTGACTTAAAAGGTATTACATGATATAATTATGTAAATTAGTATTGACTTTTATAATAATTAATGAAGGGATTTGAGTTTTATGAAAAAAACAGTTGTATATACTTTAGATGCACTTAATCCAGATATAATAAATGATATTGTCATAAACGATATAGCAAATTTCAATATAAAAAATATCATAATACCCCCTTTTATATTAAGAGAAGCATACGAAACTTATGATGTTCAAAGCTTAAAAAAAGTTATAAATAAACTTCAAAGTTCTTCAAAAATGATAATTAAAGATTTCCCAATTTTGCACTCATCAGAACCTAATTCTACTTTTTCTTATTTTGTTATTTTTATGATGCAAATATCAAAGGAATACAAAAATCTATATGTAAGAACTCGGGATTATAATATTATGATAGAATGTTTAAAAAGAGGGTTTAAAATATTTTCTGATAAAAATTATAATACAATATTTAATTATATTAATCAAGAAAATACAATAATACCTCAATCAAACATTGTTTTTTTTGATACTTGTTATTATATAAACATTTTTCATTTATGCAAGGGCTTAAACATTATTAAAGATAGTAGTGTAAAAAAGATAATATTTAGCTGCATCCTTGAAGAATTACTAAAAATAAATGAAATAGAAGTTCTTGAATTTATTATATTTCTTATTACCAATAGAAAAGAATATAATATTGAATTCATATCTATTTCTAATGCTTACTCTCCACCTTACTTTTGCAATGATCTTATGATGTTATCATATGTTATGCAGCTAAAAAATGGAAAAGTATATAATGCTTTAACTGTATATACAGCTGATTTAGAATTTGCATTGCAATGTATAGGACTAAATATTAAGGTAGCTGAAATTATTGAAAAACCATCCAGCTTAATTGATAAAAAAGACATTGAAACTTCAGATAATAAAAAAGAAAATAAGACTAAAAAAATAGAAAGTGATGATTCTATAAAAAAGATACCGATATTAATAAAGAAAGGTATTTCATATGTTTCTGCTAAAGAGATACCTGTAGTTTTTAAAGATTTAGCCTCAGGTGCATATAGCGAAATTTTTTTTGAAAAAGGCGTAAGATATTTTAAGATCAAACAAGGTTGGCATGTTAAATTGGTTAACAAAGAAAAAAATAAAGTATTTCGTATTGCCAAAATTGACAAAGAAAATTCTGTTGCTTATATCGAAAATACATCGTTAATTTTATAATATAACACTCTCTAAACTTATATCTCGTTTAGAGAGTGTTATATTTATTTTTTGTATTCATATATAGGCTTTCCTTTTCCATCAATTACATCTTTTGTAATAATACACTTATCAATATTTTTGTTAGATGGAACTTCATACATTGCCTCCATCATTGAATTTTCCATAATAGCTCTAAGACCTCTTGCACCAGTTTTTCTTTCAAAAGCGAGCTCTACAACTCTTTCTAAAGCGCCTTTATGAATGTCTAATTTTACATTATCCATTTTGAATAATTTTTTGTATTGTTTAACAAGAGCATTTTTGGGTTTAGTAAGAATATCAATCAAAGCATTTTTATCTAAACTATTTAAACTAGTTATGATAGGTAAACGCCCTACAAGCTCAGGAATTAAACCAAATTTTATTATATCTTGAGGCTGTACTTCAGAAAATATTTTACCAACATCTTGTTTTTCTTTTTCTTCTATTCTTGCGCCAAATCCCATTGATTTAGTATTAGTTCTAGCAGCAATAATTTTTTCTAGTCCATCAAAAGCACCGCCACAAATAAATAAAATATTTCTCGTATCTATCTTTATAAATTCTTGTTGAGGATGCTTTCTTCCTCCTTGAGGTGGAACATTTGCAATAGTTCCCTCTATTATTTTAAGTAAGGCTTGTTGCACTCCTTCGCCACTTACATCACGGGTAATAGATGGATTTTCAGATTTTCTAGTTATTTTGTCTAATTCATCTATATATATAATTCCTTTTTCAGCTTTTTGAACATCAAAATCTGCAGCTTGGATAAGCCTAAGCAAAATATTTTCTACATCTTCACCTACATATCCTGCTTCAGTTAAAGTAGTAGCATCTGCAATAGCAAAAGGCACATGTAAAATTTTAGCTAAAGTTTGAGCAAGTAGTGTTTTGCCGCAACCCGTAGGACCAAGAAGTAATATATTACTTTTTTGTATTTCTACATCATCTAATTTATCTTGATTTTTAATTCTTTTGTAATGATTATATACTGCTACAGACAAAACTCTTTTTGCAGTATCTTGACCAATAACATACTCATCTAAAACTTTTTTTATTTCTTCAGGTGAAGGTAATTCTTTACCTTCAACTAACTCTTTGTTTTTAGAATTAGATTCTGTAGTTGGTATAACTTGATCAAGCATTATTTTATGACACATTTCAACACAGTCATCACATATGTAGATAGACTCAGGGCCTTCTATCATTTTATTTACTTCTTCCCTAAGTCTACCACAAAAAGAACAAAAAATCATATCTTCAGATGAAGATTTTCCTTTTTTCGCCATCTGTTATTTCTCCTTAACTACATCATTTATGTTTGTCATTATTTCATCAATTAGTCCATATTCTTTTGCTTCTACTGCTGTCATATAGTTATCTCTTTCAGTATCTTTTTCTATTCTTTCTAATGGTTGACCAGTCCTTTCGCTTAGAATTGTATTTAATTTTTCTCTAGTCTTTACCATATGATCTGCATGTATTTTTATTTCTGTTGTTTGGCCAGAAAGACCTCCACCAGCAATCAAAGGTTGATGGATTAAAACTTCAGAATTAGGCAAAGCATATCTTTTTCCTTTTGTACCAGCTGCAAGAAGTACAGAACCCATACTAGCAGCAAGGCCTACACATATTGTACAAACGTCAGATTTTATATATTGTATAGTATCATATATAGCCATTCCATCAGTAATACTACCACCAGGACTATTTATATATAAATATATATCTTTTCCTGGATCTTCAGCATCTAAAAATAATAATTGTGCAATAACAACAGAAGCAGAAGCACTATCAACTTGTTCTGATAAAAATATAATTCTTTCTTTTAAAAGTCTAGAGAAAATATCATATGACCTTTCACCTTTACTTGTTTGTTCAATAACATAAGGCACTAAACTATTTTTTTCCATTATATAACCTCCTAAATTTATTTTTCTATTGCAGCATCAATTATAACAGCCATCAATTTATCTTGCTTTATTTTTTCTTCCATATAACGTCTAACATTTTCATTTTTATTTAAATCATCATTTGTGCTTTCACTTCCATATTGTTTCTTCAGTTCATCAATTTTTTCATCAATTTCTTTATCTTCTACTTTTATTTCTTCTAGCTTTTCAACAGCTTCTAAAGCAAGTTTTAATTTTACATTTTTTTCTGCTTCGGGTCTTAAATTCTTTTTGAAATCATCAATATTTGTATTCATATATCCACAATATGTTTCAAGATTTAAACCTTGATATGCAAGATTTGAAGAAAATTGATTTGCCATATTTTCTACTTCATCATCAATCATAGCATCAGGAATTATAACTTCAGTATTTTCGATTAGTTTGTCGATTACAGCAAGTTCTTTTTGATTTTTTGCACTAGCTTCTTTTTGTTCTTTTACTTTTTTTTCAACATCTTTTCTATAATCAGCTAAAGTATCAAATTCAGATACATCTTTTGCAAATTCATCGTCAAGTTCTGGTAATATTTTAGATTTTATGCTTATCAGTTTTACTTTAAACATAGCAGGTTTTCCAGCTAAATTTTCAGCATGATATTCTTTAGGGAAAGTAACATTAATTTCTCTTTCTTCACCTATTTTCATACCTATCAACTGATCTTCAAAACCAGGAATAAATTGTCCACTTCCAATAGTAAGTTCAAAATTTTCAGCCTTTCCACCTTCAAAAGCTTCGCCATCTACAAAACCTTCAAAGTCAATTGTAGATATGTCATCTTTTTGCAAATCTCTATCTTCTACTGATACAACTCTTGCATTCTTTTGTCTATCAGACTCTATTGCTGCATCAACATCTTTTTTTGAAACTTTTGTATCTATTTTCTTTACTTCTAACCCTTTATATTTTTTTACATTTGCCTCTGGTTTTACAAAAAAAGTAACTATATATATTAAATCTTTTCCTTTTCCGATTTGTTTTATATCAAGTTCTGGTTTTGAAACAACATCTAGTTTGTTTTCTTCAACTGCTTTTCTATATTCTTCATCTACATTGTCTTCAATAACTGTTTCATATAAAACTCCTTCTCCATATACTTTTTCAACTACATTTCTTGGGACTTTACCATTTCTAAATCCAGGCACCTTAAAAAGTTTAGCATTTTTACGAAATGCTTTGTCTAATTCTTTTTCAAAAGTTTCTTTATCCATTGTAAATTCTAATACAACTTTTGAATTTTCTTGTCTATCTACTTTTACATTCATTTTTTATCCTCCATTCAAGTAATCATATATATTACTATTAGTATAACTATTATATTATATCATATTTTTATTATTTTTCAACCAGTTTAAAAAATAATTTTTTTAAAAGAAAAAAATGTTTTTTTAAATAAGTAGAAATCTTTTATATACTTTAATTTTTAGTTCTTTAAGATTCTCTTATTTCCATACATCTAATTTTTATATAATTTTAAATATAGTATAGATAAGTATAAACGAAAATAAGCAAGTAGATTAAAATCCACTTGCTCTATTTTTATCTTAAATAATCCTCAATTATTTTATACATCCATGACGAAGAACCAGTATACCAAGTCCAACCGCCACGTCCTGGATGTTCTGGATTAGAGTAAATGTCTGCAGCAATTACATATGGTTCTACCATATATATATCTGCTTTATCTTTAGTATCACTATGATAAATAGGATTAATCATTTTAAGTATTTCCATACCTTTATCTTTATTTTTAAGCTCAAAATATGCTTTTGCAAACCATGTTGCAGCATGTGTGTATTGTCCACCATTTTCTCTAGTTCCTGGCACATAAGCCTTAATATATCCTGGATTATTTTTTGGTTTATCAAATGGCGGGTATAAAAGTCTTACTACCATATTTTCCTTGTCAACTAAATATTTATATGCACATTCCATACAAGTTAAAAGTTCTGCTCTTACGTCTTTATCATCTATCATAGATATTACAGCCCATGACTGTGATATAATATCAACTTTACATTCCTTATTTGAATATGCACCAAGTACTTCTCCATCTTCAAAAAAAGCTCTTACAAAATGATCTTTATCCCAACAATTTTCTATTATACTATGTTTTAATAAATGTCTTTCTTTTTTACAAATATTAACCATTTCATCATCTTTCATATATTTAGCAATGCTTAAAAACCTGTCTAATATGTTCATCATAAAGAAAGTAAGCCATACAGACTGCCCTCTAATATTACTAAAACCATCATTCCAATCTCCATCTCCAATATCAAGTAGTCCATTAGACATATTTTTCCTAGAAAGGCCATAAACTATTGTTTTTTTTGCATGGTTATATACTGTATCTTTAACATTTATATTATGAAATACGTCATATAACTCTCTTTTATTCCCCATAAGTTTATCTTCTAAATATTTTGTTTCTACATCTAAAATAGAAAAGTCTTTAGTCTTATTTATATATTCACTAAGTACATATGGAAGCCATAAATAATCATCACTAAAATATGTTCTAATCCCTGCAGAGTTATGTTCATGCCACCAATGAAGTACATCTCCCTTTTCAAATTGTTTACTAGAATTCAATATTATTTGCTTTCTTGTAAATTCAGGTGAAGATGAAATAAGTGATAAAGTATCTTGCAATTGATCTCTAAATCCAATAGCGCCACCAGACTGATAAAATCCACTTCTAGCAAATAACCTACATACAATTGTTTGATATAAAAGCCATCCATTTGCCATTATATCGATGTACTCATCACCAGTAGAAAATTTATTTTCGGGCACTACTAATTTTTTCCAATATTTTTTTGTCTCATTATATTCTTTTAATATATCTTTAGTAGTTTGATACTTAGCTTTCATTTTGGATATATATTCTTTAGCATTACCATTATATGCTCCTAAAATTATAGCAAATTCCTCTTTAGAATTAGCTTCTATTGAAACTTTAATTTTAAGAGTATAATTTTCTGTATCAAAAGAGTAAAATATATTATCGTTATTACCTACTACAAATTCAAAAACTTCACAATTTGAAAAATCTATACTATAAGGATTTTTCAAAATCATAGCATTTTCATCCTCTTTACAAAGAATAAAATTTGCATTAGTCTCTTGTGCTACACCAAGGGTTGGTTCTAGCTTATATTCAATAAAAACATCTTTCTTTTCTCCATAAGTATTTTCCAAAGTTATGTACTCAACTTTTATACTATCTTCTCTTGGAATAAAAATATCCAGAGTCTTTTTTATATAGTCTTCTTCCTCAATAACCTTTGTATAACCAAATCCATATACCAAGTTATAATCTTTTTCAAAAATACCTTTAAAAGATTCACCAGGTTTAAATTCAATC
>CAZTVT010000017.1:0-8656 GCA_964617175.1 uncultured Clostridium sp. | reverse complement strand
TATTCCCTACTATTAATATAGTAAGTATATACGGTACCATAACTTGAAATTATAGTACCAAAATTTTCATTTGCCATTACATTACACCACGGAAGAGGAGTATTAGTGTTTAAAATATGATACTCTTCTTTGTTTTTTGAAAAACCTCCATATGAGTTAAAAGCAATGTAATCAGAAGTATTACCTATTTTCATTTTATTATACATCCTCCCTATGTGTTTCATCTAAATTTTTATTTACTAACTCTTCTGCAGTATCATTTTCATCAGTTACAGTTAATAATTCACTTACATCTTTAATATATCTTTTAGCTAAAAATGAAAGTAAATCTATCTCATTTTTATTTAATACATTTATATTAAGTAAATATATGTTTCCTCTTGTAATATCAGAATATATTGCCCTATCAAGTCTTGTCTTTAAATAAGTATATATTGGACCACCTTGTTTTTGTGGTTCATCAATTAATACTACAATATCTAAATCAATCTTTCTACTTTTAACGTAATCCATAAAATTAATTACTTCGTTTATTATTCCCGCATTTTCTATCTTGTCAACATATACAAGTATTATAGGAAGATCACCAGATATTGAATATTTCCATAAAATAGACTGATTTAATGACTCATTCCAAAATTTATCACTATTAATATTAGATTTTTTAAACAATACATCTTTTAATATGTTGTTATACACTTCAGCTTTACCATTTTCAAGTTTTAGATATCTTGCTTGTATACTATTTAATTCACCTGCAAGTTTAAAATGTTCATCAATAGTAAGTTCATCTAAATTAACTACAGTATTAGAAATTTTATACTTGCTATCAGATACACCTAAAACATAATAAAATTCTTGTCTTTCATGAGGATCTAAGATTATTGTTGCCCTATATGAAAGTATTGGCCATAAAGGATACTTCACAATGTCCTCATTATATGCTTTTTGAGGCTCTTTAATGATTTTTTGTTTTTCTGTTTCAATTTCTTTATCTAAGTCTATTCCTATAAGTTTTGTATATACAAATAAATCAGTATCATCATCTGTTTTCTTTCGCTTACTTGCAACCAAAATATCCAACTCTTCATCATAATAGGTTTCAATTTGTAAATTACTAAATGATGGATGCACAACATTTGTCATATAATCTGTCATAGCAGGTTCCATATATGTGTTTATTAAGATTTCACGTCTTAAATTAGTATTATTATACATACTAACCTTTTTTATTTCTACATTATATTCTGGTGAAATAAAAGTTGTAGTAGTAGTTTCTAAATTTCCATCTTCTATATAGTTTTCTACCCTATTAAGTCCTGCTGTCCAAACACATTTTGTACTATTTTTATTATTCTTGCTTAATATATTTCCATCAGTAGCACTAAATTTATTTCCAGTAATTTTGTCAGTAAGATAAACAAAATTTCCAGTAGATTGTAGCTCTGTATATCTTTGTTTATTTATAATCTTATCTTTGTATTTAATAAAACTAGCACCTGTATTAGTAATAATCTCTGACATGTTACCGCCACGCAAGAAAGCAATGCTTAAATCCTGTTTAAAATCTGGATTCTCATCAACATAAACTCTTTCTGCATAATTACAAGTAACATGTGTTGTATACTTATTAATATTTTTTTGCTTAAATTTATTACTATTATCACTTATTTTCTTTTTGATTTTAGCTTTCATTCTCTCACGTTCTTTAAGTAAAATTTCACATGCACGTATGTTTGGGTTTCTATGAAATCTTTGTTGAATTATACCGCTATTTAAATAATTATTAATAGCAGTTAAAATCATACCTTGATGATGTGCCATATATGTTTTAGCTATCTGACTTGTTTTACTATCGTCTAAATGCTCTTTAGTATAATCAATCGATTCATAAAATCCATATGATGAATACATTCCTAGTTTCTTCAATTTTTTAATATTTTTATATACCTTCTGAGGTGAATATTCTAACATTAAAATAGAAGCATAAGGAGCTACTACCAAATAGTTATTAAGTCCTCTTTTAAGACCAAGCCAAGGTATTCCAAACTCTTTATATTGATAATTTAACATATCATCTTTTATAGCGTAGGCAGATTCCGAAATTCCCCAAGGAACATTATTTTCTTTTGCGTATTTAATTTGACTATATAAAGTAAAAAATAAAGATTGATCTATTAATGTATGTTCATATGACTTATCAAATAAATATGGCATAAAATATTCAAAAGCTGTACCACTCCATGATATCAATCCTTTATACCCATCTACCTTTACTAAATTTCTTGCAAGTGCAAACCAATGTTTTGATGTAACCTGCCTAGATGCAATAGCAATAAGGCTGGTTGTTCTACTCTCAGACATAAGCATGTCATAATAACTGTCTACTAATTTTCCACTTTCTTGTGCATATCCTATAGAAAATAAATTTCTTGAAGTATCATAAAGAACAGTAAAATCAGTATTATCTATTAAATTATCAACTAAAGCTATCATAGAATTAATTAGTTTTTCATTTTCTATTTCTATATTTTTTTCAAAGTTTGTCGTTCCTAAAAGTTCTGTCAAAAATTGCTTTGTTACATAAAGACTTGCGACAAAATTTCCACTATCTACAGTAGAAATAAATCTAGGTCTTAAAGGCTCTAAAGTTTTAATGTTATACCAATTATATAGATGTCCATTCCATTTTTCAAGTTTCAATATAGTATTAAAAACTTTCTGCAGTCTATTTATACATTCATCAAAAGTAATAAATTTAAGATCATATGCATCAATTATAGCAAGAAGTGCAAAACCAATATTAGTAGCTGATGTTCTATTTACTATTTTATACCTTCTATCTTCTTGAAAATTATCAGTAGGTAAAAAATTATTTACTTCACTCATCATGCTATCAAAAAAGTTCCATGTTCTTTTTGCAATTTCAAGTACTTCATCTTCAGATTTTTGATCCAATCTTTTTCTTCTTCCAAACAAATGGTCTTTTCCTAATAAATATGCAAACATCGGTGCTATAACCATAGCAATTCCTATAAATATCTTAAAATCAAAATATAGATCAAGTCCTATACTAGACGGAATAAATGGTATAAATATAACAAGTAATCCAACAATAACATTTGATAACATATTAAAATAATAATATCTTAAAGTGTCTTTTGACGTTTTTTCTAGCATTTCACCCGTTGTCCACTGTAACAAATGTTTATGCGATATTAGCATTCTATATATTGACTTAAAAAAAGCATTCAAGCATATATATGATTTATATGGAATTGTAACAAAGTTAAAACACATTGTTAAAAAGTCAGCATCAATACCATGAATAATTGGAATATATTGTACTTCTTTTGAATGTCTTATCTTACCAAATAAAAGGACATCAAATATAGATATAATGTTTCCAAAATTTATCGCAATAAAAACAAGTAAACAAGTAGCAGCAAATACTTTTGTTGATACAAAACAAGAAAGTAGTATTGCAATAAGTGAAACTACATCTAAAAGAGGTCTTCTTAAATTATCAAATATTTTCCATTTAGAAAGTAAATCAAGTTTTGATTTAGGACTAAGTAACCATTTTATTATTTGCATATCTCCCCTATACCATCTATGTGCTCTTTTCATATATGCAATATAATTTTTTGGAAAGCCATCTTGTACTTCAATATCAGAAGCAAGTCCTGCTCTTAAAATTGATCCTTCAAGTAAATCATGTGACAAAACTAGATTTTCTGGTACTTCATCAGCTACAAGCTTATCAAAAAGTTCAATGTTATATATTCCTTTACCGCAAAATATTGCTTCACCAAAAACATCTTGATATACATCTGAGACTGCAGTAGTATATATATCAAGTCCTCCAAATCCTCCAAAAATCTTAGAGAATATAGATTTGTTTGCAACTTCAATATCAAGTCCAACCGAAGGTTGAATAAGGCCATATCCTTTTTTTACAATTTTTCCATTTTTAGCAAGAATGGGTTTGTTTAAAGGGTGTGCAACTATAGACACTAAGTCTTTTGCTGTGTTAAGCGATAATGTAGTATCTTCATCAATTGTAATAGCATATTTAGCATTAACAATATCATCATATATTAAATAAAACTTAGCTTTTATTTCTTCATCTGTAAGTTTTCCAAGTACTAACTTATTAAATTCAAGAAGAGCTCCTCTTTTTCTTTCCCATCCCATGTAGCATTCCTCGCCTTTAGAATATACACGTTTTCTATACAAAAAATTAAACAATACATGTGGGGATTTATACTTCTCATTAAGCTCTTTTAATTTTTGTTTAGCATAATTAATTATCTTCTCATCCATATCTATTGTTTCTTTATTACTAGAAACACAGTCTCCTATTAACATATAATACATATTATCACTACGATTGGCAAGATATGTTACTTCCATTTTTTTTATCATTTGGTCTAGTTTTTCTATTGAAGAAATTATTGTAGGCATCACTACATATGTAACATTATTTTCATCAACAGTTTTGGCAAAATCAAATCTTGGTAAAATTTCAGGTTGCATTGCTTTTCTAAAGAAATAGTTAACTAATTTCTGAGCTACTTCAAAAGATAGTATAAATACTATAACAAAAGCTATAATTGTAGCAACAACTGAATTAAAGGAAAACAAATTATAACTTATAAGTATAGTAAATTCTATAGAAAGTAATAATATAATCAAAAGATATAAAAAAGTTTTAGATGGTTCTATAACTTTATTATAAATGACTTCACCTATATATGGTTTTTTTAGCTCTTTTTTTAATAAATATCTGTACTGGCCTATTAAGAAAAAACCTACATGCTTTTTATATTTCTTTGAGCATTCAACCGCTTTCTTAGCAACATAAACTTCAGATAAACTGTATTTTTTTGCAAGTTTTATAATATATGCTCTATATCTTGATTTTGTCTTGTAATCACACCTTTTAAACTCATTTGTATAATCTAGCATTAAAGCTTCATCTATTTTATTTACTTTTTCAAATATCTCTCTAAAATTAATTCCTTGTATCTGCTTGTATGCTAGTATTGCTCTTCCAATATAATCAGTCGTTTTAGCAATTTCCATATGTTCTTTTATAATTGCCTCTTCAACAGTAAATCCGATCTTTTCAGCTTCATCTTTTAATCGTTCAAAATATTTTTCGCCACTTTTACCTAGTTCTTTCAGTCTATATGACATATACTCAATAAAAGCTGTGTTTGCTGTTTTTATATGATTTTCATTTACTATATAGTCTTTAAGATTAATAGTTTTTCTAAGACTTAAAAATACATCTTTTGTATATCTATTATCATCACTTTCATTTGCAATTATTTCTTCAACTTCTATTTTTTTTGCCTGAGAATTTGTAATATTTATACAAATTCTTGCAATAAATTTAAGAAGCGCTATCTTTAACATTAAAATAAACAAATCAAGTTCTTCTGAAGTAAGATAAGAAAGTTTCTGATGTTCTTTTAAGCAGTTTAATATCAAATTTTGATCAACATATCCTGTATTTGCTTCTACCAATTCATATGCAAGATAAAAAATAGAAATATATTTATCTCCATCATGTGTTTTTATTACAGGAAGTCTTTTGGATTTCAAAGAACGTCTTGCATCTTTTATTTCTTCATATTGTTCTTCTATAATATACATATTATCAAGTATCCATTGCCCAGCAGAATGTATAGGTATTTTAAGCTCATAGCTACTTTCTAATAATTTATGTGTTTTACATATAATAGTATAATTTCCTTCAGCTTCTTTAAATATTGAATTTAGTGTATGTTTCATTAGATTCAACCCCTCTTTATGTATATATATATTTACTTACCTCATAATTATATATTATATAAAAACTTTTTACAAGTTTTTATCAAAATTTTAATGTATAAATTACTTTAATATTTATTATTTGTAACAATTGATTATATATGCATATTATTGTACACCACCAAACTCATCGTTTGACATAACTTACCAAATATGTTATACTTATATAGGTTATTATATTTATCCAAAGTATACTTTAGTCAAGTTATATAAATTTAATTAAAAAGGATATTTTTTATGCTTACTTTACTTTTTATTATTGCACTTGCCTTTATGATCGTTTTTATCGTTCTTGGGAATAACACCCAGAAGCATGATGATATAGGCTTTTTTGTAGGAGCACTTCTGGCTGGTTTTATAGCTTTAGGTTTACTCATATCAGTAGTATATCAAAGCTATCAAGTGTTTTGTCGTGCAAATACTATTCAGACACAAATTGAAATGTATGAGGAAGAAAATAGTAAAATAGAAGAAAAGATAAATACAGTAGTTCAAGATTATCTTGAACATGAAAAGGAAACATACAAAGATATAAAACCTGAAAATGTTATAGCAGCCCTTAGTTTGTTCCCCGAACTTAATTCTTCTGAGCTTGTAAAAAAAGAGATTGAAATATATCAATCAAATGAAAAAAAGCTTATAGAATTAAAAGAGGAACAAATAACAGGAATTCCAATGGCTAGATATTTATTATACTTTGAAAATTAACTTTTAAAATTAAGACTTGACTAAACCAAACAGTAGCGCTTAAAATTTTTAACCGCACTGTTTTTTATTGCTTAGTGATTGATAATCCCTATAATATAAAAAAGAATGTCTAGATTTATATTTTCTAGGCATCCTCTTTTTCTAATTTAATTATAAAATCACTATTTGTTATTTTTTGCTCTTATTCTCATTGTAGGATCAAGTATTTTCTTTCTTATACGAATATTTTCTGGTGTTACTTCAACAAGCTCATCATCAGAAATAAACTCCAAAGACTGTTCTAGTGACATTACAACTGGTGGAACTAATTTTAATGCATCATCACTACCAGAAGCACGAGTATTAGTCAAATGTTTTTCTTTGCATACATTTACTGTTAAATCATCACTTCTTGAATTTTCTCCTACAATCATACCTTGATATACTTCTGTTCCAGGTCCTATAAACAGTGTTGACCTCTCTTGAGCTTGGAAAAGTCCATAACCAGTAGCTTTACCAGCTTCAAAAGCTATAACCGCTCCTCTTTGTCTTGTTTCTATTTCTCCTTTGTCTGGTTCATAACCTGCGAAAATATGATTCATCATACCATTACCTTTAGTATCTGTCATAAATTCATTTCTAAATCCTATAAGTCCACGAGCAGGAACTTTAAACTCAAGTCTTGTATATCCAGCATTTGAATTAGAAGGTGTCATATTAGTCATTTCGCCTTTTCTATATCCCATTTTTTGCATTATAGTTCCAACAAACTCTTCAGGGACATCAATAGTAACGTCTTCCATAGGTTCACACTTAACTCCATCGATGTCTTTGTATATAACCTTAGGACGAGATACTAAAAGTTCGTATCCTTCTCTTCTCATATTTTCTATTAATATAGATAAATGAAGTTCTCCTCTACCAGATACATTAAAACTATCAGAACTATCTGTTTCTTCAACTCTTAATGATACGTTTGTTTCTAGCTCTTTAAATAATCTATCTCTTATATGTCTAGATGTAATATATTTACCTTCTTTTCCTGCTAAAGGACCATTATTTACACTAAATGTCATAGAAACTGTTGGTTCATCTATATCAACGAAAGGAACTGCCACAGGATTTTCTGGATCTGCTATAGTTTCCCCTATATTTATTCCTTCAACACCATTTACTGCAACTATATCACCACAGTGTGCTATTTCAGTTTCAACTCTTTTAAGTCCAGAATAAGTATATAATTTACCAATTCTTAATTTTTTTATCAAACCATCCTTTTTGCAAATAGCTACTTCTTGTCCATTTTTAATTGATCCTTTATTAATTCTACCAATTCCCACTCTTCCAGTGTATTCATCTGAATCAATATTTGCAACTAATAATTGTAAAGGCTCACTATCTTCTCCTGCTGGTTCTGGAATAGTATTTACAATAGTTTCAAATAAAGGTTTCATATTATCACTATTATCGTTTAAATCTAACATTGCATAACCATTTTTTGCAGAGGCATAGACAACTTTAAAATCAAGTTGTTCATCAGATGCATTTAAATCCATAAAAAGCTCTAAAACTTCATCTACAACTTCTTGTGGTCTTGCACCTGGTCTATCTACTTTATTTACAACAACTATAGGTACTAAATTTAGAGCTAAAGCCTTACTTAAAACAAATCTTGTTTGTGGCATTGGTCCATCAAAAGCGTCAACTACAAGTATTACACCATCAACCATTTTAAGTACACGTTCAACTTCTCCTCCGAAATCAGCATGTCCTGGAGTATCAACTATATTTATCTTTATATCGTTATACTTTACAGCAGTATTTTTTGATAATATTGTTATTCCTCTTTCTTTTTCAATATCATTAGAATCCATTACTCTTTCTGCCACTTGCTCATTATCTCTAAAAGTACCACTTTGTTTTAATAATGCATCAACAAGTGTTGTTTTACCATGATCAACATGGGCTATTATTGCAACATTTCTTAAGTTTTTCATTTCTATCTTCCCTTCTACTTACAAAAATATAACATCTATACAAAATATGTTAACATTACACTTAAAAAATATAACCCAACAACTAGGTTATATCTTAATCTCATATATTTTACAACAATGTAAATATTTTG
>CAZTVT010000016.1:0-19520 GCA_964617175.1 uncultured Clostridium sp. | reverse complement strand
TAGTAGGATCCGTAGCTGTAGTTGGTGGATCTGTTGGTTCTGGATTAGTAGGATCTGTAGATATAGTTGGTGGATCTGTTGGTTCTGGATTAGTAGGATCCGTAGCCGTAGTTGTTGGTTCTGGTACTGTAGGAACAGTGTCCCTTACTAATGCATAAATAGATAAATGGTCTGTTTTAAATACATATTTACCATCTATATATTCAGCATTCATATCAACCGTTCCATCTTCTTTAATCCAAAACACATCGCAATCACTATATTCTGAAGGAATAGAAATTGTAATTTCACCACTTGGTTGAATTTTTTCATAATCTCTTATAATATTTATATCATAAGAAATTATTGAATTTTCAATATCAAGCTCTACTTGATTTATTTCAAGTTTTGCATCTGGAATAATGACACCTTCAATTGAGATTCCTGTGGTATCGTCCACAATATTTGTAAAAACTGGATCAGGAACAGGATCGAGGGATTGACATTTTGCCCAGACATCAATAAGTCGAAAATCATATTCAGAACTTTCATAATTTACAATTTGTTCTGGTAACTTATAACAAAGTTCATTATAAGTTAACTTATTATATGATAGATCGGTGGTATATCCTGCCAGCCAATCTCCATTATATTGCAAATTATGAAATTCTGTCATATTTGGTAATTGTGATAAGTTATTATAACTTACAACCAAAGTGATTAGTGTTTCTTTCATATTCGTTATTGAAGAAATATCTATTAAGTTGTTATGACTTGCAAAAATAGTACTTAAATTTAATCCCTCTATACCATATAGATTTTGCAAATTATTATTTTGAACATCAACCATTTTAATATTTTGAAAAAGATTTAAACCTTGCAAAGAAGATATTTTGCCTGTTTCTTCATTTCCTTGGTAATAAAAATATTGAAGTTCTTCTGCCTCAGATTTTTGAATAATTTCATCACCATTTAGATCTAACTCAGTTAGTAAAGCTTGATATAATACTGGATCAGGCACACCATTTTCATCATTAGTTATAATGCTCTCTTCAGCACTTGCTGTAATTGGCATCATACCAACAAACAATAGAAGTGAAAGGATAACTGCAAGAGTCTTAAATTTCCGTGTATTTTTTTTCATTGTAAAAATTCCTCCTTAGAATTTATAACTAAATTTTTTCGATCTAATGTGGAGGCCACTACTCTCCACATTATTGGAGAGTAATTAAATTTACTCATGTGGAAAGTATAACAAATTATGTATATTTTGTCAATATTATTTCCATAATTTAGTAATATTTTCTTTTTATTCGACTTTTTTAGACAAAAATATCAGGCTTTCGCCTGATATTAAATGAAAACTATAAGAAATCTATTAATCAAAATCATTTGCAGCCCTATTATCTAAATCAAATAAAACTACGGTTCCTTTGATATCAGTATATTTAGCTTTTGGGCTAACATTATAATCATTTACAATCCATGTTCCTTTCTCTAGTTGAATTGATATATCACCTGACTTACTACCAGGATTACTAAAACCTAAGAAACCTTCATAATCCCACTGAGTAGTATTAGTATTTGGACTAGCATTGTTATTATTTTGATTATAACTTAGTATTTTTTCATTTGTTGTTCCTTTATTATCTATACATTGTATATTAAATATCACTCCTACATAGCCATCGGTAAGTGGTTTTGATACATTATTTCCTTCAACAGCTATAGTAGAATTTGGTAATTTAAATTCACCATACCAAGCCTGTAAGAAGTTATTTCCAGAAGTACTCATCATCTTATAATTCAAAGTAAAGCCTTCTGATGAACCTATTTCGAGTGGTTCTAATTGATCAGACATTATAGAATCATCATCAATACCTGAAGCTGCATTATAAATTGATCTATATCCATCTTTAGGTTTAAAATATATTGTATAATCACTTCCAACAAATTTAACATATTTACCAGATGAATTTTTATAATACAGATTTATATTATTATTAAAAGTTTTTCCATCCTTAGATATGTAATAATATGATGGCGTTATATGAATCTCTCTTGTAGATGTAATAGCATTTTCTGCCGTATACTTGTAATATCCACTTGTTTTTAAATCAAAACTAATTCTGTATCCCATTTTAGGAGCATTAACATATGATGTATTAGTATTTTTATATGGACCCAATGGTAAAATTCTTTTTGAAGCAGAATTTGAAATAGAAATATCAGTTCTATCTTCTAAAGTATTAACATCATTTGAATACATTTTAAGTTCTTTTATTCCAGAAAAATATACTATTCCAGTTAAGTTATTAACACCATTATTAGATGTTTCTCTAAAAACCTTTTTATAATCAATGTCAGAACAATCTGTTATTTTAAAGTCATATATTCTACCTACGTTAGTAATTTCTTTAACAGCTTTAGCAAAATAGTATGCATCTCCAAACATATCATTACCTTTATAGTGCCTTGCCTCATGTATTTTATAGTCAGTATACTTAACACTAGCATCACAATAGTCTCTCTTTACAGAAGTTTTGCTGTTATTTATTACGTACATTTCATTACTTTCGGTTGATATGTAATTCTTTACTTTTATCTCATTTAAAGTATTAATTTTTTCATTATATAATACCTCTCTTAATAGTACCTCCCCAGGCATATTGTTTGATACTCCAATTAAAGTTATATTACTCTTATTTTGAGATATTATATCGCCTGTATCAGTGTTATTACTAGCTTTTGCATTAAATTTAGTAGTATCTTTACTTAATTCTATTAATGTTCCATGTGGTATAACCTGTCCTTCATTTACTTTGATTTCTGTAAGGCTATTACTATTAACATTATATAATTTACTATATGATGTTTTATCTGTTTTTACTATATCAATATCAAATACAAGATAGTAGCGATCTAGATATTCCGAATACGGATGTCCTGTATAATACTCTTCATTGACTGACTCTAAAGAAAGTTCAAAATTTGCATTTTTTTGAATTACGGAAGTGTCTTTTGTATTTGAATGATCTACTACTCCTTCAGATTTAATAGTTGGCGCTTTAACTTTTATTGGATTATACACAAGAACTTTTGCTGTATTACTTGTAGCATCTGAACTTGGAGTTTTAGTCGATTTACTAGGGTTTATTACATTATATTCCTCATAATTTGCTATGAGTTTTGGTATTCTAAGCCCATTATATCTATTTGTTGGTACTGTAAATTTTTTTGAAAAATCTGACTTACTTGTCTTATTTTTATTACTACTTGTAATAAATGAATCTAATTGATTTTGTGTTGGAAACATATTTTGATATTCTTTATAGAAAGTATCAATATCTATACTATTATACTGAGCAGGAAATTCTTGAGGTGATCTTCCTTCTAATAAAGTCCATTTTTCATCTGAATTACCAAAAATTTGCCCAATTTTTTCATCACCTTGCATATATTCTTCATTATCAGAAATATACCCTGAGATAAGTTTATCTATATTAAATTCAACCATTTTATATTGGATATTATCATTATTTTTTTCATATTTATATTCCAAATCTTTTAGTTTAAATTTATTTGCCACTAAATATGGTTTTATATCAGCATTTGTTGGTGTATATGTAATTTGACAATTTTCTAATATATCATTACTCTCCAAAGTTTCAATACCACCTTGAGGAGTTGTAGATGGAACATCAATTTTTTTGTAATAATAAGTTATTATAGTTACATCTGTAGAATTTGATTTATCAACAGTTACTTCTGTTCCTTTATCTGTTATCTTCTCTAATTTTATGGAACTATTACTAGTTGCAATTTTATATGCTTCATTATAAGTTGAGCTTGTAACTTTAGTATATCCATCGAATTTATATTCAGTACCATTATCTACCAAAGTAAGTAATCTATTTGTCTTTAATGTATCATTAAGTCCCATTGTATAATATTCAGGAAATTCATTAGAATATTTATTTTTTGAAGTAAAATTACTTCTATCTAATAAAGTATTATTATTTAAAATAACTGAATCATTATATAACAAATTTCCACTTTCATCTTTCAAAATCTTTCCAGTATCAGAATCTACATGTCTTATATATACTTCTCGTGGGTTAATAATACCCTTTGGAATTTTAAGTATATTATCATATGCATTTAAAAATGAATTACCACCGTAGTGACCTTTTGTAAAATTCGACCCTATTATCAATTTACCATCCACATTCATTAAGCATAAATCATAACCTCCATACGAATCCCACGAACTATATAAAAAATTATAAGCATCTATAATTCCTAATGGTACTTCTTTTCCATTTAAGTTTCTATTACTGCTATTTAACTTTCCGCTTGTTGAGCGAATAGCATATGGCTCAGATATATAGAAGTAATAATTTTCATCATCTTCTTTATATTTATAATTATCATAATTTTCCATAATTTTACTTAAATCATCTGGTCTTAACCAATTATCTGTAAGATAAATATAATTTTCTATATCTGGATTAGGTTTATATATAGTATATGAACCGCTATATCTTGGTATTTCCATATAATTTATATTAGAATTTTCTCCAGTGATATTAGTATACTTAGTTTTAGTTCCATCTTCATTTAAATAGCCTATATAATATTTCGCCGTATTAACATCCATAGGACTTGGAACATCATTATAGTCATAGTCACCATATTTTGAAAATCTTTTATTATGAATTACAAAAGAATAACTTGCTATATGTCCTGTATCTGTAGCTTTTGCATAACTTCCATTACCATTCGTTTCTACATAATCTAACACTTCCCACTCCGTTGGAGTTTTATAATATTCCTTATGGTTTTCTCCCCACTTGCCTCTACTATCACTAGCTGCCCCAGCCATTGAATAGAATGATACCCCTTCATATTTTCCATTTATTGGAGTAGTAGCACTAATTTCCAAATCTTTTGCATATATACTATTTGTCATGCAGAACATACTTGCAAACACTAAGAATAAACCTAATAGTTTAATAATTTTTATCTTCATGTAAGCCTCCTTTCTATAATTCAAATTGGACATTTCCTGCTATCCACTTATTAATTGAACCGTTAAATATTGTTAAACTTTTATTATCAATAGCTTCACCTACTGGTACATCTAATATGAGTTTTGTATTATTTTTATCATATTCGGCATCTAGATCTCCAAAAAATATACCTTTGCTAGTATTTGAAGTGCTTATTTCATACTCTAATGTAGTTCTTACTCTATATAATCTACCATCACAATATACAGCTGGAAAATTAACCTTAGATGTTCCTTTAATTATTATTTTATTCTCTTTTACATAATTTACATATTTTTCCACTTCATCCTTATCAACTCCATATAACATAAGTCCTCTAAGTGATTTGGTAAAATCTTCTTTGTTTATAGTAGTATAATCAATATTTAAAATTGTATTAAAATATCTATTAATAGTGTCTTCAATTTGAGAATAATATTCTTTTTTTAATTTAAAAGTGTCTTTTGCATTTGTATAATCACTAGAAAACTCATAATTTTCTATCTCATATACACTTTTATCAACACTTGCGAGTGTATATGGATACTGGTCTTTGTTAGAAGGCATTTTATCTTCATTGATATTAATTTTTTCACCATTAACTGTAATAGTGTTATACTTTATAGCAAAATTAGAAATTAATTCATTCATTTGACCTTTGAAAATGTGTTTGTTTCCTTTAATTTTCTTTGTATTTATTGTAATTATTTCATTTGCTATCATATCTTCTATAGCAACTTGTTCATCTGATTTATAATTATCTAAATCCTTTACTTTCATAGAAGGTGCAGAATCCAACTCTTTTTCTAAAATTTTAGTCTTAGCATTAGCTAGATATCTAATTACTTCAATATATGTTGCCTTATCTTTAGCATTATCTTTATTTATATCTGAATCAGTTATAATTCCTCTAAATTTAGCATATTCTACCCATATAGCATTCTCATAGTTGTCATCTCCCTCAGGTTCTTTTGCAAATCCTGATATGTCACTAGTATTAAATATACAAGCTAATATCATCTTTATAGCTTCTGATTTTGTAATACTTTCACCTGTTTTTGCACTCTCATTGTTATATACTTTATCAAACCCATATGTTTTCATAGTTTCCTCAAAACCTATATATGGTTTGTATTTGTTGTAATTTATTAAAGAAATAATACCATAAACTGCTAGTCCAACTAATAAAATTGAAACAATTATAACAGTTATTGTTATTCTAGATTTTACCACTCTTTTATCTGTTTTCTTTTTTGATTTTTTATCTACTGGCTCATTTTTCTTTTGATATGATGGTATTATTTTCTTTTTGTTTTCACTGGATTTTTTTTCCATATTTTCCATTTTTACATATTTACCTTCTTGTTTAATATCATTTGTATTACTTTCTTTCATCTACTTCACCTCTCAAACTATGAATTTAACTTATGGATTACAAATAGGACAAGGATAAAATCCTTCTAAAGTTATATATTGATTATTCTTTTTTAATACAGCTTTTACTGATGCCGCCTGTTGTTTAGTAAATAAATAACTTGGTGTTATATTTTCAGTTATTGAAACTTTATATTCTGGACAATTTGTATCTTTATGATATAAATTTGTATAGTATTTTGATTTATTTGGTGGATCATTAGGAACTGATAACCAATACCTAGTTACTTCAGTTAATTTAGAAGTACTATATGCTCTAACATTTAAGTATCTATTTCCCATAGATATTCCTTGTACAAGTGCCATTATACCAACATTTTTAATTTGACTTTCCATTTCACCATCTTCTAATGTTGGAAATACAAAGTTATACTTAATCCCTGCATTACTTGCATAAAAATTATTGTTATTAGTTGCATACACCATTTCACTTTGTATCACATTTGTTATTACTTCTTTTCTTTTTGATTGAAGAAGTGATACAACAGATGGTAGTATCTTCTCTTCCTTGGTACTCATAACTATTCCATCTGATACAAGTGGCATATTATTTTTACTATCTGATATATAGAAGCTAGAGACTGGAATATCTTTAGTAGTACCAGTTGAAGTAATAGTTCCTCTATGAGTTATATAATCATCCATCGTAAACTCAATAATATGTGTAGACACTATATCACTATTTGGTTTGTCAAATTGATCTTTTATAACATAGTCATCCGCACCAGATGGATCTTTGCATATATAATATGTATATGTATAGTATTTCTTGGGTTTTAATGCATGTTTTATTACGGTCTGGCCGTTTTCATTAAATTCCTCAATAGATGAAACTTGTACACCGTTATAGTCAATTATTGCTATTGCTGGTATAAAATATTGCAAATAATTTTCTGCATACTGACTTCCTTTTATACCAAAATTATTATATAATGAATTTAAAAAAGTATCAACTGCAACTTGTGCATTTACACTAATTTTATTGTTTGATGTGCCTGAATATCCATAATCGATTTCTGCATCAGAGTTTTCCACTTCTTTCATTTGTTCTGATGCATCATTTAAAGCAGCAGTTATAATTTTTTTGTAATATATTTCTTGTTCTTCTGCTTTTATTGTAAATGACACATTTACATATACTATAATCATTATTGGTAAAGTAATTCCAACAAATATCAAAGCAAAATCTGTAAGTTTCATCTATTCACCCCATTTCTAAAAATATAATTATTAAATAAGTTTTTTATCAAGCAAGATAAAATCTGCTATTGAAATATTTCCATCTCCATTCATATCTGCTCTTTTTAACTGATTAACTGTTAATTCAATAGTATTAGCTATATAGTTTTGTATCAAAATTCTGTCTGCAATAGAAATATTATTATCACCATTTACATCTCCTAGAATATATCCTTTCTCTTCTATTTCTTTAAAATACTCTAGATCTCTTTTATCAATCACATTATCATTATTTATATCTGCTTTTTTCTTCTCATTATCTGTAAGTGTTCCACCGTTATTTAAATAATTATTAAGCAAGTTATAATCATCATCATTTACTACACCATCATTGTTAATATCAGCAGTTATATCAGTTGGAACTAGATTACTTTTTGTCTTAACTCTAGATATCTTTACTTTCGTACTTTCTGATCTGTATCCCGCATTATCTACCGCATATACTTCAATAATATATTTATGTCCCTCAGTTAATGTAACATCATTAAAATTTTGAGTAAAAGTTTCCTTTTTTTGCTCACTATTATCATATTCATCTGTAAATGTCCAAAAATACTTTGAAATCGTTCTTCCTTCAAATGCTTCTGCAACAGCAATTATATCTTTACCTTCATAATCACTATTAGATATTTCATAATAATCAATACCATTTTCATTTTTTATTTCTTCTTTTGACGTATTTAAAGATAAATATAACACGGGTGCTCCGGGTGCAATATTATGTCCAGTAAAAGTAGCATCAATACCTTTCCATGCATTATTTTTAATTATTCCTCCATAATCAATAGCAATTCTAGTTTTACTTGAACTTGGAACAATAGCATTAAAAAGTGCGCCTGCCATTGTAGTATTACTATTTTTTACCTTTACATATATTTCATCTTTTGGATTAAAAAAATATATATTATTTTTTAACTTTTTTTCCATTAAATTAGAAGAAGTATTACTTTCAATTGCATTAAATATATCGTCGTTGTAATCTATATAACTTTGTTCTTCATAAACATCTGAGCCATCATTTGCTTGTGTTAATACTCTCCTATGAGCTTCTATTTCTATATCATATACATTACCAGTGTTGCCAAGTTCTGTTACAAATTTATCATATGTATTTTGATCTATATATCCATTATTCATAACTTGATCTACAAAATTAGTAGTTGCCTTTAATACTAAATTATATGACATATTATCCTGTCTTTCAAAAAAATTATACAGGGGAAAAATTACCATAAGAAGCACTAGTACTATTACAGTTATAACGATACTTAAATTATCTTTCATATACTAAATTTTTCCCTCCTTTTGCTACTTATACATTACATTTAAGATATAGGTGTTATCTCAATGTTAACAATATTTGAAGATTTGCTCGTATACTTTAACACGTACTTATCCGCTAAACTATTATATACCTGACTATATCCTAAGTCACTAGATATCTCCTTGTTTTCATTATCTTTAACTATAACTTTATAATTAATGTTTTGATTTGTATTTACGTTTGTACCATACAAATCTTTTTTTACATAATTTACATAGTAAGAAAAAGCATCTTCTTTAGTTAACGGTACTTGTCCTGATTCATAACTCTCAAGTCCTGTTTCTGCAGTATTTATAATGGATCCATTCAAACTTTGTTTATATTCAAAAGCTGAATCTGCGTATCTATTTACACTAAGATACAAAACTATTGATAAACTTATAGCTATTATAAAAATAAAAACATATGTTGCTGTATATAACAAAGTATTTGTTGATTCATCCATTATATCACCACCTTTACATTAAAAAACATTCTATACTATTGTGCAATAAATCCTATTACAACTATATTATCAAGTTTTTTCACATAAGTTTTATACTTTTTTGATGCTTCCTCTACGTCAACACTTAAATTAGCATCATTAAAATTCTCTGTAACACCAAGTTGATTATTCAAACTAGTTATATTAACTGTTTGATTTATACGGTCATTTTTAACCTCGTTTACATTAGCTAAGTTAACGTCAGATTGCTTTTTAGTTGTAATATAAACTGTACTACTATCTTTATACTTTTTTGCTGTATTTAATAAATCAAGTTTTGTTTTTTCCACATCATCATATGCATCAAATTCATCAAAATTACTTTGTATTAAAGTGTCAGTCTCATACACTGTTTTATATATACCTGTTACTTGATTTATTGTATAAAGTACAGCACTAGCAATTCCCATAGTAATTAAAAGACTTACGGCTATAATTAATGCTTTATTTGATATGTAATCCAATGCTAAGACTCACCTCCAAAATTCTTAATTTATTTTTTTATTATTGCAACTGCATCATCTTTTGTAATATTACCGTCTTGATTATAATCAGCTCTTTTAATTTGATTATCATCAAATTCAATGGATTTTAATAAATATTTTTGTATAAGCTCAGAATCTTTTGAATCTACACGTCCATCTAAATTAACATCTCCTAAAATAAATGGAATAGGCACATCATTTATGACTTTATCTAAGTTTTTATATTCTTCTTCAGTTACAGTACCACCGTAATTAATATATATTCTTGTGTTATTTTCTGCTCCACCAATACCTAAGGTAAAAGCATTAAATAATACTGTTGCAATAGTAGTATTCTCATTTTTTATTCTAACATTAAATTCATCACCTTTATTCATGGTATAAATTATATTATCGTTATCTAGTACGGCTTCTAAATTTCCATTAGTTTGAGTTTCATATTTATAATTTCCATACATATATGGTATTGTAGAAATATCTGTTTTTGGTTGATTTCTATATACTAAGGGATCCATTAAAGAATACGGTATAGTTTCACTGTTATCATCAAATGCACTTAAAATTTGTTTATTAGTATACTTAATTTCAGAAGTTGAATATGATAATTTTATATTATCTTTTAAACTTTCATTTGCTTTATCTCTTATTGTATAATCTTTACCATTAACTGTAATTTTTGTATTTTCACTATTGCTTATCTCTAAAGTATACATTGCATAATCTAAAACTTCTACAACATTTTTTTCATCATCATATATGTAGTATACAGGATTATATTTTTTAGCCACATGTTCCATTTTTACATCATACATATTTCCCGTTACTGATAATTCTTTTACAAAATCATTATACATTTCTTCAGTAATATATCCTTTCGCATTTACAGTATCTACGAAATTACTAGTTATTTTAAGTGCTAAAGAATATGATATATCATCCATTTTCTCAAACGTTATATATAATGGCATAAGAAAAAGGATTAATACAGATATTAATACTGAAAAGACTCTTTGTAAATTATCTTCCATTTTTTCTCCTTTATTTAATTATTACCTTTCATTAGATGTTTTTTCAAATTTGCCATCTATGGTAATTATTTTTTTCCCTTCTTTTTCTTCTTTTTTTAATTCAAATTTTTGATTTGCTAATATATTTTTCATAGCATGTTTATAATCATTAGATTTGTTAGCATTACCATATCCTGTAATATTATATCTAGGTTTATAATCATCCGCATATGATGAAATATATTGTATATTGTTAACATTAATTATTACATTCTCATCATTATAAAAATAATTAAGTAAATTTTTTACATCAGCACCTGTAATATAATTAGTTCCTGCAACATTATATGAGCCTTCAGTAAGTATATCCTGTATACTTTGTTCGTAATTTCCAGCAAAATCTTGACCTCTGCCCACATTAGAAGCCATTTGTTTTGCTGTATTATAATACATTAAAACAGCTGAAATTGTAGCAATAGCAAGAAGTACACTTACACCTATTACAATAGCTCTAATTGGAGCACTCTCGTCCATGATTTCACCCACCTTTCAAAAATAATATACACTTTAAAGAATTAAAGATATGACAGTTATCCACATTATTAACTTTTTAAACTATATATTATACAAAAATAAGTAGTAAAAGGTATATAACTATATATGTGTATATAATTATATACCTTTTATGATTTTTATTTAAATTCTACAGTTACTTTACCAGTTGATGAGTCTTTACTTACAGAACCCGTATACTGTTTTGTAGTATTTGTCCCTATAGCAGCATTAACTTGGTCAGTTGCAGATTTACCGCTATCATCTTTTGGTACCTTTATTTCAGTTGTTGATATTTTTACAGTGAAAGAACTTGCATCATCTCTATTTACAAGTTGAGTAGCTGCAGTTCTTACTTGAGCTCCTGACATCTTCTTTCCATTATATTGCTGAAATAAATCATTCATTAAACTTTCTGATATACCATTTACTTGGGCTTGCCCTTGATTAAGTAAGTTTTGTCCCATACCAGTTATAAGCATAACTGCCGCGATTATTATGATTGTGATGAAAAGTCCAACACCAATCATTATTGCTTTTTGTGCATTATCCATAATTTTTTCCTCCTTTAAATTTTTTTATATGTTAAACACTTACGTGTTTTAACCAATTTTAATATTTGTATTTTTTGTTTTATTTATTATTTATTTTTAGTATTATTTTTTTTATATTTTTAGAAAGACATTTTTGTAAAGTAATTCATCATTTGCATTATTGATACTATCATAAGTGGAGCAACTAAGTACCCACCTATAAGTAATACCATCGGAGTAAATCCAAGTACTTTACCAATTGCAACTTTTTTCTTTATAAGTCTTTCATTTCCTTCTTTTCTTCTTTCATGGAAGAAAGCTCTTTCTGTTTCAAGTTCATCAAAAGCATCCCTTATAGGAATTCTTTCAACTGCAGATTGTAATTGTTCTACAATTCTTTGGAAATCCTTGTATGGTACTACTTCCTTTAATTCTTCTAATGCGTCATAAGCACCAGCCTCATAGTTGTTAAGACATGTTGCTATTGGTTCTTTGAATGCATAAGAGAATCTACATAACCATTCAAGAATAGTTTGTACATCAACTCTATCAATATACATAAGCATAAGTATAATTGATTGGAATTGCATAATTTCATTTTCTTTTTCCATTTCACGTATTTTGTTACGTATAAATAATATAAGTGATGGAACATAGTAAGCAATTAAAGCTAATATAAATGACGTAAGAACTTGCCAGAATTTAATATATGAATTTTTTACACTTTGTATTTTACCATATACTCTTGCGACTTCATCAGCGTCAGCTTTACCTGTTACAGGATCTGTCATTTCCATTTCAATTTGCTCTTTTGTTACATTTTTATTTTTATACTTATCAATATACGTTTTATCTCTATCATTAATAGCCTGAGCTGCTGCCTCTTGTTGCTCTGTAAGTTGTCCAAATGATAAAAATTCATCACTTATTTTCTCATACGTTGCTTTAATATCTATTCTTGTTATATTAAACATAAGAATTAAAGCAAGTATAAAAGTAACAAATGCGGCTGTAATTTTATTTACATATAGCCATTCAATAGTAAGATAAGAGTTTGTATTTTTTATAAGTTCTGTTTCTCTCCTATATTTTCTAGTATGTTCTTTAGTTTTAAATGCATCTACAATCAGTTTTACTAATGTATGTTTATATAATTTATCTTGCCACCTTACATTAGTAACTCTATCAAATTTAATTTGTTCTGAATCTTCTTTTACAATTCTAAGCATAAGATATGAAACAAATATTGAAATGATAATAAGTGATTGCATGATAAATCCAAAACTACTGTTATAGAAGTTTGAAAGTGCTGGAAAGTTTGATTCAGCCCATCCTTGTAATGGCTTAATACATACAAGCGGAACTACAGCAATTATATTTAAACTTCTAAACATATAATTAATTTTATCTTGTTTTAATATTTCAAGATATATATCTTGAAGTATATTATTTAAGTTTTTAAGATAAACTGAAGTACCATCAACTTTTCTATCACCCAAATCATAAGTAAGATAAGAGATACCTGCAAATAATTTAAGAAATATATTAGGAGCACTATCATAGTATTTTTCAAGTTCTACCTCTGGATTGTCAGAAATTATAGCTTCTTTTATTCTTCTTAGTTGTGGACCTATTTCTTTATCCCCAAAATCATCTATTGCAGTACTAAAAGCTTCATCTATCATTCCATGTTCATGGAATGCATGTCTTATTGTAGTAAAAACATCGGGCATTTGTCTTAATATTTTGTTAGAAACAGATGTTATTCCTAAGTCAATCATCTTTTCTGCAATTATTAAAACACCAACTATAACAATAAGAGACATATACAAATCATTTACTAAATTAAGTAGTACAAATAATGATACAAATATGAATATTACTGATATAAGCATATATTTACCTGATCTTCTTCTAAGTTCATATTCAGTATAATCATTTGTCATTTCAAGTTTTAGCCTTGTTTTTTTTGTATAATATTTAATTATTGGCATTTTTACAAATGTCATATATACTATTTGAAATAGTCTATCAAATATATCTTTAAAACTTGTTTTATTCTTTACTACCAAGTTATCTTTAGCAAAAAGTGCTGAATTTTTCTTGTATTTGTGTTTTACCATTCTTAAATATATAAGTAAAACTGTTATTCCAATTATAGAAAATGCTAGTAAACCTATTGCTATATAAGTAACACTCATTATATCACCTCCAAGCAGTATCTATGAAGTTATCAAAACTTTTTACATCTTCTGGTGACATATTGTCTCTCATAGATTTAATATTTTCTTCACTTATTGGATTTACAAATACATATTTTCCATCTTGCCATTCAACTATATTTTTATACGTATAGTTACTTGTCTGAGTCATATGTTCAAAATATTCTACTGCATTATCCATAAAGCTATCTAACTTCTTGTCCATGTCTTTTGTCTTTCTGTAATCATTATTATATGTAAATTTCTTGTCAAGAGGTATACATTCAGTTATTCTCTCAATATATCTAGTACCATCAGTACCTCTTTTTAAGTGTATATCAAAGTTTATAACTGATACAACCTGTACTTCAGCAACATCTTCAGATTGGAACATACCAATTTTAAGTAAAGAGTTTCTAAGAGCTGTAATAAGGTTTGGAAAAGTCTTAGCATGGTGAGTAAATAGTGTAAATTTAGATGCAACCTGTGCCATCTGAATCATCCAAGCAGCAACCGGATCAGTTGCAACCTCTCCTAGGATGTTAACACCACCATCTGTTTTCTTTTGAACATCTAGACCTTCTTGTCCATTTATTGTCTCTGTTTCTCTTAATGATAAAATGTTGTGATAAGGATAAATTTTTCTTAAGTGTAACTCGAATGCTGTTTCCTGTACACGAATTGTAATTGTTGGATATAAATATTTCATTATAGCCATAAGTAAAGTTGTTTTACCACAACCCTGTTCACCAGTTATTGCTGTTACTCTAGCACCTCTAACTAAATATTTTAAAAGCTCTATTACATTTGCCTTATTATCATGCACCAATAATTGCTCTGCAGAAATAAGAGTTGGAGGAGCAAACTTTCTTACAAAGAAAGCCCAAGATTCTGAAAAGTTAGGACGTAATACAACTACACGAGATCCGTCTTTCATTTCATTTATCTTATATCCAACAGATTCTGATAATTGTCCTGGATTGTTATATTTATATATATTTTGACATACTCTTTTTAATTCTGATTCACTACCAAAAGATAAAAATGAAAGATAAGTAGATTTACCTTTATAAAAAATCCAAACACTATCATATGACATTGGTATCTTTTTAGCTTTCATTTGTTCTAGATAATCTTCCATACCAACTACTTGATCTAAGAATGATGGCGGGATACCAGATACACCACCAGATACACCATCAATATTCATATCACGGATGTCATCTACAACACTATAGCCCTTATATCCTTGATAAACTCTTTGAACTACAATTTCAAGTTTATCTTCAAAAGATAGAGTATCAGGTGTTACTTCATTTTGAAAGATTTGATGTATTTCAGCTGCAGTTATAACATAAGATGGAACTTCTGGATCAAATTCATATTTAGGAACATCTAAATTATATTTTGTTATAATCTCTGTTAAAGCTTCCGCTTTATATTGCTTTTTATATATATGAAGTAATATTTCAAACTCATCTTGTGGACTAAGCTCATCAAAATTATCAAAAGGTATAGCATTATTTATATTTGAATTATTTACTTTGTATGTATTTCTTAACAGGTCAAACATTAATGTTTTTACATACTTTTTATCACTAGAATCCGCATAACCAGCACCTTTTAAAGCTTTTTTTAATTCATATTTAACATTTTTTCTTCTTTCAAATTCTTCTTCAGAAAGTGCCAAATCATAAAGATTCATTCTAGTAATTTCATCAAATTGCTTCTTTATAAAAGCTTGCATACTAGCAATACTATACTTTTCTTTTGTTCTTTCAAGTTCAGAACGTCTGCTATCATCACTTACATCAGTCTTTTTTACTTTGTATACAATAAATCCGACAACAAAAGCAATAAGCAAAATTATAAGTATAATATTAAATATAAATGCAACTGACATACTTTCACCCCTTTTATTTTTTAATTATCTTTTATTTTTGCGATATTTACTATCTCGTTTACAATATTTAAAGTTTGGAATATAAAATTACCATTATAATCTCGTGGATCAGCATTTATATTCTTATACAAATAATCTACAACTGTTCCAGAATTACATGCATCTGCAAACATATAATTATGCGGAACAACATATAAAGGTTCTTTTACCCTATACTTTAATTTTATATTTCTAACATTAAATTTAGATGATTCTTCATAATCTGCTATAACAATAATTTTTGTTTTATCTTTTAAAACCTCATTTGTGGATATAATATCAAAAAAATCACTAAACTTTACTGCATCTTGATTTATGACAGGAACAACTATTTCAGCATCTGCAACTGTATCCATAATAGATTTCTTTTTTATTGATTTAGGCATATCAACAAAAACTAAATCATAAATTTCATCAGCTTTTCTTGTCATATAAGGAAGATTAGTTATAATCTGTTTATATCCATCTGTATCATCAGCACTCATTCCATACAAAACATCTAATCTTTCTTTTAGTACTGGTTTTGCATAATTTTGTATAGAATCAGCTGTAAGCTTATTGCTAGAAATAAGTCTAACAAGTGCATTTATTCCAATACTTGAATTTTCAAACACACCGCTTTGTTTTAATTCTTCATAAGGAGTAAAAGATGATTCCATTTTTCTTGAATTTTGATTTGCTTGCATAAGTAAGCTTGTAACTTTATGAGTCATCCCCATAAGAGTACTTACTGCAATTGCTGTATGAGTATTTCCTGTCATATTCTCATAAGGACTCCAGAATACAATTCTTGGCATTAATTTTTCCTCCTTTTTATCTGTGTTAAGACACGTTTTGCATTAACATCTCCTATTATTTCCGCTGTAAGATCAGCAAGAGTTGCTATATATAATTTAGTATGTTTTCTTGTATCTATAATTCCACTAAATTGTGAATCAATATCAACAAGTTTATCCTGTTCTTCTAATGGGATTTCATATTCAGGATCTTTCCAAACAACATCATAATCTTTTATTTTTTGTTCAAAATAATCATTTGCAGCTCTTGAAACATAAGATCTGTAAAGTACTTTTGTCATTTCTAGTTTTGCATCATCTTCATTGCTATACACCCTCATAGCTTTTATTATCTCTTTATTTTTTGCTATAGATAACACACTTGTATCTATAAAGAAATAAACTTTGTCAAGACCTCTAGTCCTAAAAAACTCATAAGATCTTGCACTATCCATATCTATAAGTACAAAATCATATAAAGCTATGTTTATGCTTTGTTCTGCCATGTAATTTTCTACGTCATGCATACTATCAAATCCCACAGCAAAATCTATATTATTATATTGAGTAACATATGCCCTGCCTATATTATCTAAGGCAGGTACAATGTACTTCAATTTCCTATCTAAAGTTGCATCAACGACTAATACAGATTTATCCATTATATTAATTGCTCTTGCAAGGTTCATAATCATATCATATTTGTCTACATATCCTATTAATCCAATTACTTGCATTTGTTTTCCCCCTAATTATTTTTAATCATTAGTAATATTTTTATTGAACTGGTGTTTCATTTAGTAAAGCTGTTCTTTGATTTTGTTGTGTTGTTATAGAAGTTTGAGCTCCACTTACGATATTACTATAATTATCTGCATTTGCAGATTTGTAATTGCTAATTCCATTTTCAATTACTCTTCTTGATTCTTCACTTAATTTTGCAGTAGCCTCATCTAATATATTAGCATTGTTCTTCATTAAATTCATAACTTGTGAATTTGGTTGATAATTTTCTGTGATTCTTGTTGCTGCAGAAGCAAAGTTCTTGTATTTTATAATAAGATCAAACATTTTATCTGTAAACTCATCAGCATCAGCAGATTGTAAAGAATCTAACTCTTTATCAATTTCATCTGACACATAACCTTTTGCAGTAGTAGTTGCTTCCTCTGATAAATTAGTTTGTGATGTTGCATCAGTATATTTAGTAGCATAAAGTTTTGAGCCTTGATTTAAGTATGAATCTACTGTAGCACTATTAAGTAGTAATCTTTCATCTTCAGCCATATTTATCCAAAAAGTTGTTCCAATAATATTTTCAATTTTCTTTTGAGCTAAAACAACATAGTCAGTTCCATTTGGAAACATTATTCTTATATCTACATAGTCATCAATATTAAGATCAGTTGGCATAAGTACAGTGTTTATTTCTTGAGATCTAACATCTGCAGCCACTATTTCAGAAGTAACCATAGTATTAAGCACAGGAACATTAGCAGCAATATTATATTTTGCTACACTTCCTACAACCTCACTTGTGCTTTTTATAGCACCGTTAGGAATTGTATTTTTATTTATATTTTTAGCAGTCGTAACCATATCTTCAGTTATAACCTCGCCTTGAATTATATCTCTTTTGCAGACTACAACATCTTGAGTGTATTTCTTGTTGTAGCTTTTATTAGTACCTTTTTCATAGCTCTTAATTGTGCTAATTGACCACCATAAAGTAAGACCAATCCCAACAACACCAATAGCAAGTCCAATAAACATCCCTTGCATTGTTTTTTTCTTGATTTGACTCATTCCTATCATATGTTTCAACCTCCAAATTAACATTATATATTCACGTTTAATAAAAAATAATTTATCGTATTTAGTATATATTTTTAATGTAAAAAAATCAATAAAAAATCATTAACTTTTCTGGTCAATTAAAAAATGAAATAATTAAGAAATATAATTGTAACACAATTGAAACACTGTTAGAACTTGTGACAAAATTATACAAAAACATCCCATTTAATCCACATTCAATTGTAAATTAAATGAAATGCTTTCTTATATTAATTAAATTTTATTTATATTTTTTATCTAATTTATACTTTTATAACATCCTATATTTTAAGTTCTATCTATCAAATATTTTTTTGCAGTTTCTCTTAAGTAATCAACAAAAGTAGATTTTAAAACATCTTCTGATATAACAAGCTCACTTTCACCAACCTTTTCATTTGTTTCTTTATTAAATATTTCAATCTTACCTATAGTATCTCCATTTGATATTGGAGCTGTTAAATTTTCATCATATGTTATTCTTTCTAAAGTGTCAAATTTTGCACCTTTATCTGATAATATTGTAACATCATCTTTAATAATTACTTGTGAGTCATTGTTAATACTTTTATTTATTGTTACATCTCCTGCTACAACACCTTTTTCACATACCTTTTTTACTTCATAATTTGCAAATCCATAATCTAAAAGTTGTTTTATTTCTTCTAATCTTATAA
>CAZTVT010000015.1:2592-21237 GCA_964617175.1 uncultured Clostridium sp. | reverse complement strand
GGCCTACTGGACCAACAGGAGTTACTGGTGCAACTGGGCCTACTGGAACTACTGGTATAGCCGATACTATTACAATAAGAAATACTACTACTGGTGATCCTGGTACAAACGCTTCAGTAAGTGATGTAACAGGAGGACCAAATCATGTACTTGATTTTGTAATACCTAAAGGATTCGATGGAATTGACGGAGAGGATGGTGCTACTGGAGCAACTGGTGCAACTGGAGCTACTGGACCTACAGGTGCTACTGGTGCAACTGGGCCTACTGGACCAACAGGAGTTACTGGTGCAACTGGGCCTACTGGAACTACTGGACCTACTGGACCTCAAAAAATAGGTGCAGCATATGTTGTATCATTTAATTCAAATTATCCTAGTGAAGGATTAGAAATTTCAGAAAACGAAAGACTTCCTTTACAAAGAGAAGAATTAGATACAAATAACATTTGTGAATTAGATACTAATGAAAATATAATTCAGTTTAATAAAGATGGATATTATAAAATAACATTCATAGTAAATGCATATGTTCCATATTTTGACACTGAATTTGATCCTAATATAGACTTTGTTTCAATAGCTTTTAGATTAGCAAATACAGATAATATTTTTATTGGTGATAGTCAATGGATATATGATGAATCTTCTTTAAAAATAATTGCTCAGGGTATAATAAATGTTGAAAATATTGCAAATGCTTATGAACTTGTAAACTTATCAAAAAGATCAATATATTTAAGCACTCCAAATTTAAACAACATAAATTCTAACTCATATTTTACAACAGCGCCTGTCACTTTAATAGCAGAGTATCTTGGAAAATAGTTTTATATAAAGAAAAAATGGTATTTTCATACCATTTTTTCTTTATATGTTTTTTCTATTTAATTTCTTTTTCTCTTTTTAGTATTTCATTAGCCACTAAAATACCACTTGCTCCAGCTTGTGAAAGTCCTCTTGTTACACCTGCACCATCACCTATTGCAAAAAAGTTAGTATACTTAGTTTCAAGTGAACTATTAAGAATAGGCTTTGCACTATAAAATTTAACTTCTACACCGTATAACAAAGTATCTGCATTTGCAGTACCTGGTGCTAGTTTATCTAAAGCATATATCATTTCTATAATATTATCAAGATGTCTTTTTGGAAGCACCAAACTAAGATCACCAGGTTCTGCTAAAAGTGTAGGTTTAGTAAAACTTTGACTAAGCCTATGAGATGTTGTCCGTCTTCCATTTATCAAATCACCAAATCTTTGTACTAAAACTCCATTTCCGAGAAGATTAGAAAAAGAAGCAATTCTTTTTCCATATTGATATGGATTGTTAAATGGTTCTGTAAATTTATTACTGACTAGTAAAGCAAAATTAGTGTTGTCACTTCTTAAACTTTTATCAGCATAACTATGACCATTTACTGTAATTAATCCATCAACATTTTCAGCTACTACATATCCATGAGGATTCATACAAAAAGTTCTTACAATATCACCATATTTTTGGGTTCTATACTTTAACTTTGCCTCATAAATATTATTTGTAATATCTTCAAAAATTTCAGCTGGTAACTCTACTCTTACTCCAATATCTACTTGATTATTAATAAGAGGGATATTAAGCTTTTTACATTGATTAGCAAACCATTCAGCGCCTGCACGTCCAGGAGCAGCAATTAAGTATTTACATTCTACTGTATCTTTAGAATCAAATTCCAAAATGTAGTTTTCTTTGTTTAATATAATATTCTCCACTTTTGTATTACAAATAATATCAATATTACTTTTTAAAAACTCATAAACATTTTTTAAGATTTCTAAATTTTTCTCAGTACCTAAATGTTTTACTGTTGCATGAAGAAGATGCAAATCATTTTCTAAAGCTTTCTTTTCTATAATTTTGGCTTCCTTGGTATATGTTGAAAATTTTTCATCTGTAGCTCCAAAATGCATATTTATTTTATCAACATAGTTTATAAGCTCAATTACTCTTTCATTTGGTATATACTCACTTAACCAACCTCCAAATTCTGTAGTAATATTATACTTACCGTCAGAAAAGTTTCCAGCTCCACCAAATCCATTCATTATATTACAAGGATTACAATTTGCACATTTTATTTTCTTGGTTATCATTGGGCATTCTCTCTTATCTATAGTTTTTCCTTGTTCTACTAGCAAAATTTTCAAACTACTTTTTTGATAAAGCTCATAAGCAGCCATATACCCAGATATTCCAGCACCGATTATTGCTACATCATACTTTTTCATTGTCGTCACTCCTATACTAGTTTTTAAAATATAACAAAAATATTGTCTTGTTATCTCTTTATATAGCAATTATTATTTACTATGCCTATGCTTTATAATCATCTCACGTTTCCTAAGCGTAGATCTATAATCATGTTCAAAGTCATCTAAAAGTTTAATTGCTTGTGTTAAATTCTCCTCTTCTGTATAAATTTCTATCTCTTCATTTTGAATATTATTGTACCAATAAACAGGCTTATTGGTTCTTAGAGATAAAAACTTACAGATTTTCTTTGCCTTTTCAAGACATATTAGTCTTATTCTTCTAATAAGTTTTAACTCCTCAGGTACAAATAGAATTTCATATTCATTTTTTTGTGACATAAAAATCCTCCTAAATTTAATTATAAATTTTTGCACATACTATTTACATTGATGAATTATATCATTATTAGTATAAAAAGTCAATGCCATCTTAATTTGTCATTTTACATAAAATTTGCTTTTTGCCTTGTCTTATGTTAAAATATGTATATTATTGGAGGAATAACTTTTATGGATAGAAAAAAAGTTAAATCTAGTTTAATTTCAAGAGAAAAAAATTTTGCAAGTGGATATAACTATTACAAATTTTTTTGGATATTTTTAATAGGATGTGTTACTGGGGTTATTGTAGAGACGCTATGGTGTCTATGTACTACTCATCATATTGAAAGTAGAACAGCTTTAGTTATTGGGCCATTTAATCCTGTTTATGGTTTTGGCGCTGTACTTATGACATTAATATATATAGTATTAAAGGACAAAAATAACTTTATTATATTTATTGCTTGTATGATTTTTGGAGGACTATTTGAATCTCTATGCAGTTTAATTCAAGAATCTCTTTTTGGGACTGTATCTTGGTACTATGATGCGGATTCTTTGGGGATACTAGGTAAAAGAACAAGTATAGTATATTGTATTTTTTGGGGTATTTTAGGTATAGTATGGATAAGGTATCTATATCCCAAATTGCAAAAGAGTATTGAAAAAATACCGAATAAAACTGGAATAATATTAACATGGATTTTAACAGTATTTTTAGTATTTGATATATGTCTTTCTTCAGCTGCAGTTTATAGGCAAAGAGAAAGAAGAAATAAAATACCATCAAATAATGAAATACGAGTTTTTCTAGATAAAAGATATAATGATGATATTCTAAAAAAAATATATCCCAATATGACAGTTATTAAATAAACTTTTGAGCTATACTAAAACTTTTAGTATAGCTCATATTTTATTTTGTATTAAAAATTCTAAGAGAATTAAATATAGCAATTAAGGATACTCCAACGTCAGCAAATATTGCTTCCCACATTGTAGCATATCCTAAAGCACTAAGTAATAAAACTATTACCTTTACTCCAAGAGCAAATACTATATTTTCTATAACTACTCTTTTGGTTTTTTTTGATATTTTCAAACATTTAATTAATTTATGTGGTTCATCTGTCATTAGTACAACATCAGAAGTGTCTATTGCTATATCAGAACCATTTCCCATTGAAATTCCTACATCGGCACTAGCCAAAACAGGAGAATCATTTATTCCATCTCCAACAAAAGCTACTTTTCCTTTTGTATTTTGTTTTAATTTCTCGACTATTTCAACTTTATTTTGAGGTAATAATTCTGAATATAGTTCGTCAAATTTAAGTTTATTTGCAATATTTATAGCCACACTTTTTTTATCACCCGTAAGCAATACATTTTTCTTTATACCACTCTTAGTTTTTAAATCCGATGTTAAATTTTCCACATTATTTTTTAATTCATCAGAAAGTATTATATTACCTATATAACTCTTATCTATAGCTAAATACACTATTGTTCCAACAGTTTTTTCTTCTTGTATTCTAATACCTTCTTTTTCTATTAAACTTCTATTTCCAACTATTACTTTTTTATCATCAATTTCTGCTTTTATACCATATCCTGCTATTTCCTCATGATTTTTTATTCTTTTTTTATCTATTTTTTTTGAATAAGAGCTAATAATAGATTTTGCAATGTAATGATTAGAAAACGACTCACATAAAGCTATGTACTCTACTAATTTCTCATCTGTCATAGTACTTTTATTATTTATTTTTGTTATCTTGAATACTCCCTTTGTTAAAGTACCAGTTTTATCAAAAGCTATTGTATCTACATTTGATAAAATATCTAAATAATTACTTCCTTTAACCAATATTCCATTTTTGCTACAACTTCCCATTCCCACAAAAAAGCCTAGTGGTACAGATATAACAAGTGCACAAGGACAAGATACTACTAAAAAAATCAAAGCTCTATTTAAAGATTCAGAAAAACTTATTCCAAACAATGGTGGAAATGACATAGCAATAAGTATAGCAATTACAATTACAACAGGAGTATACGTCTTTGAAAATTTAGTTATAAAATTCTCTGTTTTAGATTTAACTCCTTTTGCATTTTCTATTAGCTCTATTATTTTAGATGCTGTTGAATCAACATATTCCTTTGTTACTTTAACTTCAATTATACTTTCAATATTAATCATACCGGACAATACTTCATCATTTTTTTTGACACTTTTAGATATACTTTCACCTGTTAAACTCGATGTATCAAGTCTAGTTTCTCCTTTTGAGATAACTCCATCTGTTGGTATTTTTTCACCATTTTTTACAACTACTATATCTCCTATTTTTAAATTATTTGGATCAACTTTTTTTATATTACCATTTATTATTAAATTAGCATAATGTGCTCTAATATCAATAGCATTTTTTATTTTTTCTTTTGATTTATCTACTGCTCTATCTTGCAACGCTTCACCTATTTTATATAGTAATAATACTGCTATTCCCTCAATATATTCGCCTATAAATAATGCTCCTATAGTAGCAATACTCATAAGTAAATTTTCATCAAACATATCTTTTTTAAATAAATGTTTAATAGCTTTTTTAAATATATCAAAACCTATTAGTACATAACTTACAACATACATACCTATTTTTAAATTAAATTTAATGTTAGGTATAAAATATGCCATTAAAAATATTATTATTCCAATAATATCAAAAAAAATAAAATTAAGTTCTTTTTCTACTTCAAGTTTAACATTATTTTTATTATTCTTTACCATACTCTCTTCTCCTTTCACTAACATGTTCAACACCTACATCGAGTATTTTTTTTACATGGTCATCATCTAAAGAATAATACACGATCTTACCATCTTTTCTTGATTTTACAAGTCTAGCTCCTTTTAAAATACTAAGCTGATGTGATACAGCTGACTGTGTCATATTTATTTTTCCTGCTATATCTTGTACACAAAGTTCTTTTTCAAACATTGTGTATAATATTTTTATTCTAGTAGAATCACCAAAAATTTTAAATGTTCTTTCAAGTTCTGTTATTATTTCTTCGTTATTCATTCTTACACCTCTCTAAAACTTATATATGAATAATTATTCATATGTTCATATATTATCATTAATATGTTATTTTGTCAATATTAATGAGAAAATAAAAAAATAAGATTTGCAATTATTTCGTTACAAACCTTATTTTTTTGATTTTTTACAGCCGTCTTTATTTATATAAGTTCAATAGGTATATAATTGTTATTTCTATCGATAGGAAATAATTATTCTTTCATACAAATTACTCCACCATTTCCTACATCCATAGCAAATTTATTTACTACATCAAAATTTTTTATTGCTTCTTTTCCTGGATTTGCGCTTTTCTTTATTTCTATAGGATAAACAGTATTATTATTTATAATTAAAAGATCTATTTCTTTTCCATTATTATCACGATAGTAATATAAATGATTTCTTGCATCAATACCATTATTAGCAAAAGATTTTATTATTTCACTAACAACATATGTTTCAAAAATAGCACCATTATACGCACTCTTCTCAAGTGTGCTTGCATTTATATAAACAGCCAAATAACAAGCAAGTCCAGTATCCATAAAATATATTTTAGGTCTTTTTACAATTTTTGAACATCTCTTATGATATGATATTATTAATATTGATGTTTTTTTAGCAAACTTTTCCATCTATTATTTTATTATATCATTTAAATATTATTTTTACAAAATTTTGTTTCACATCATTGACAAGTTATACAGTTTATACATTTTTTAACTGCAACTTTAAATTTGTATAAATAGTTACATAAATTAATAGTATGTAAATTAATTAAAACTTAAATACTATTATAATGCTAAATATCATAACTTATATTCTTAATGTCAATATATATTACTTCTAAAAAATCAACATTAGAAAAAAATATATAACTTATTTTTTAAAAAGATAACAAATTCATATGTTTTTTATATACAAAAATAGAGGCAACAAATCGCCTCTATATTATTATAGTTTCAAATTTAATCTCCATTAATTATACTATCAATATCAACTTCTCTATCATGCTTAATTGGTTCCCATTTACAATCTTTCTTTACCATACAAATTATATTTATTGGAATCCAAGAAAGCATAAATAATGCAAGAGTAAATATTCCTTTAAATGTTTTTGCAAATCCCTTTTTCTCTAGCATTACAACAAGTGCAGCTGTACCAACAGTACAAATATATGCAAGTGCCATTGACATCATTTTATTATTATATGCAAATTTAATTACATCAGAAACATTTATTCCTAATATATTGTACATAAACAAAATAAATACAACAACAAAAGTTATAACTTGTATAATTGGAGCTAAGAAAAATAATCCCATATCAAAAGCTTGAGGAGTTTTTTCCTTAAACCAAGTTTTAAATAATTTTAAAGAATATTTATTCATACATTGCATTGTTCCTACAGACCAACGTTTACGTTGTTTCCATGATTGACTAAATGATAAAGGTTGCTCGTCATAAGTTATAGCCTCTTTTACATATGCAATTTTTTCATTGTTTATTGCACATTGTGCAGCAAACTCTATATCCTCAGTCATAGTTACAGTAGAAAATCCTCTTTCTTTTATAACATCTCTTGCTATAACAAACCCAGTTCCGTTTATTGATGAAGACCATCCCATTTTCATTCTTGCTTCATTAAAAAAGAAATTTTGAACAAGATAGAATAATGAATAGCAACTAGAAATCCAACTATCAGATGGATTTTTAGTATCTCTGTTACACTGAGCTACTCTAAATCCTGAACATAAAGCATCATTCATTCTTCTTAAGAACTTAGGATGTACAATATTATCAGCATCAAATATAGCGTAAGCTTCGTATTCTGGATTATTATTTAGCATAAAATTAAAAGTATATTTTAATACATCACCCTTAGATTTTACTGGTACTGTACAATTTATAATTTGAGCTCCCTTCTCTCTTGCAACTTCTTCTGTATTATCATCACAATTATTAGGAATTACAAATACATCATATAGTTCTTTTGGATAGTTTTGTTTATTTAAACTATCTAATAAATGCCCTATAACATTACTTTCATTTCTTGCCGCAATCAGTACTGCAAATTTTTTAGTAGGTTTATATTTTCTTATCTTTCCTTTTTTCTTTCTAAATACAAATAAACCTGTTATAAAGTAATACAAAAAGTAAGTTAATATTATTATATCAATTGTATAGTATAAAACTTTTAAAATAATTTTTAATACTTCCATTAAAACTTTCCACCTTTTCGATAAAACTCTATTATATATTATAGCATTATTTTTTGTTTATGTCAAACCTTGTAAGCTTTTCAGGAATTTTGTAATAAAAATGTAATATTTGTTATATTATACTTCTTTTGTTACTATTTGATAATTTCCAGCATTATCTTCAATATATAACGTAATATATGGAATATTATCTTCTACCTCTATTATATTATTTTTTACATCTATACCGTTACTATTAAAGTATATTCTTCCAATCTCATCATTAGTTATCTTATCAGTATCATACTTTATAATTTTTATTCCACTTTCTAAATCATTACCTTTTATTTCCAAATATTTTTTATTTGTGTCTAATTGTTTTATATTAATTATACTTATATCTGGTTTTTGCTTATCAATATTTGTTATATCAAAACTAGATGTTCTATCTAAATTGTTAGAATCTTTATAATTTACTTTCAAATTACAGTTATTGGTTATGGAAAGACTATGTGTAATATAATCTTCTGTATCTATAGTACTAACACCTGTCACGGGATTTCCATTAATAGTAATTGTTCTATCCGTATAACTTCTTGGTACTTTTACTTTAACTTCTATATTACTATTTGTCCATTCATTAGTACTTGTTTCAAAAATAATAGCATCATTTGCTAAAACTTCATTAGATTTACTATTATATTCTATTAAACTTTTTAATTCATCCGTTAATGTATAATATGCATTATTCCCTATTTTTAGTCCTTTTGCATAATATACCCTCCCTGTTTTAGTAGAAACTACATATATATCATCAGTTGTATCTGAAGTTCCTCTTGTAAGGCTAGTTAAATCTAACTTTATATAATCAATTTTGTTTAAGATAACTTTACTATCCAAAATTTCTTCTCCATTATCTTGAAACTGTTTTTTTACATCATCAGATGCTCTACTTAAATCAATAGTTACAAATTCAGATACTGGATACTCTCCTAAATTCTTTGTTATATAACCATCAACACTATCTTGCAACATCTTAAGCTCTGATGCAAAAGCTATTTTTCTAGATGTATTTGATATGTTTATACCTGTAATAGTTATAACTGATAGCAAAATTAGCATTACAGATATAATGACTACAAGCGTTGCCATTGCTATTCCTTTTTTCAAGAAGTGCACCTCCTATTCGATTCCAAAACGTTTCTTATCCATTAAATAATTATTTTTAATTTCAGTCTCTGTAAGAGCTCTATTATATATTCTAAAGGTATATATATTACCATTGAGACTTAAATCATTGCGTCCCCAGGACTTCGCACATCCTAAATCTATTTTTGCGTTATCGGCTATTAACCCTGTAAGAATATCTTTACTACTATTAGCTGTTTCTTTTAATTCACCATTTATATAACAATTTATCTTATCTTCTGATATTGTTATTTGACTTTCATATAACGTTTTTGGAGTTACTTCTAATTTTTGATTTAATATTGGTTGTTTATTTCTATTATAAATTTGCATATTATAAGTACCCACATAATTCTTTGCATTTTGCATCATATATTTTCCGGAATTACTATTTCTAAACTCCCAAAACCAATCATAATAAGCTACATTCTCACTTGCACTTACGCCTTCGTTATTTGATTTTATTAAACATTCTATTGTAACACCTTTATCTTGCGAATTTAATGGATTATCAAAAGAAAAGCCACTATTTTGAGACTTTACAAAAACACAACTGTTTAAATCAAATTTGTTATCTGAGCCTATAGCAACATCTCTATTGTTTCCACTTAAATCTTCCCATACTTTAGTTGTATCACTATGCCCATTTCTTGTGTTATATATTCCATCTAAGTATAATATCAGGCCATCTTTTATATAACTATCCCCAACTTTTATTACTTTTGTGTCATACGTCTCAGCATTAGTCTCAATATATACACATATATATACTGCATTTGGATTAATATTTATTACATTATTATCTACTGCTATACCTTTACTTCTAAAATATTCTTTTGATAATTCTATATTAAAATATAGATTTGCATATTTAATAGTTTTTATTCCACTTACACCTGCATTTATATTATTAATAGTAATATATCTTTGACCCTCAACATCTGTCTTTATATCACTTAGCTCAAAAGTAGGTTTATTATTATCCACATTTTCAACTTTATACTTTATTTCTTTTAATTCATTTTTACCAGGATTTTTATATTTTACTATTATAGTGCTATTTAATAAACTTTTTGATTTATATACAATATAACCTTGTATTTCATCTATATCATAGGAAAAACCTTCATCAGTAGAAGTAACTTCAATATCAGTATAACTAGAAGGAATTTTTATATCTACTTTTGCTGTTTCCTCATAACTGGTATTATATACGAATAATATACCATCATTTATATTATTATCTTCAAGATAATTAATCTTTTTCTTTAATTCGTCTGTTAATGTGTAATAAGTATTATTTCCTATTTTTAATCCTCGTATATAGTATACCCTTCCAGTTACGGCAGATACGCAGTAAACATCATCGCTTGATGGCTCAGTAGAAGTGCCATATACAAGTGAACCCGCATTTAAGGCTGATAAATCTATTTTATTTAGAAGTAAAGTATTATTATAAATATACTCATTTTTAAATTGAGTTTCTAAATCATTTTGATTTATCTTTGATGTATCTATATTTATTTTTTTAGATGATGGATATCTTCCGTTATTATTCTCTCTATATGTATTAACCAATTCCTGAATATATGAAATTTCTGAAGCAAACTTTATTTTTTTAGTGTTATTAGTTATATTAACACCAGTAATAACTATAGTTGATAATAAAGTTATAATAACAGCAATTGTTACTATTAAAACCACTAAACTTATTCCTTTTTTCATATCTACCTCTCTTAAAATAAAAAACGTTGTCTATCTATTGAGTAATTATGTTTAATTTCAGCCTCTGTAAGAGCTCTATTATATATTCTAAAGGTATATATATTACCATTGAGACTTAAATCATTGCGTCCCCAGGACTTCGCACATCCTAAATCTATTTTTGCGTTATCGGCTATTAACCCTGTAAGAATATCTTTACTACTATTAGCTGTTTCTTTTAATTCACCATTTATATAACAATTTATCTTATCTTCTGATATTGTTATTTGACTTTCATATAACGTTTTTGGAGTTACTTCTAATTTTTGATTTAATATTGGTTGTTTATTTCTATTATAAATTTGCATATTATAAGTACCCACATAATTCTTTGCATTTTGCATCATATATTTTCCGGAATTACTATTTCTAAACTCCCAAAACCAATCATAATAAGCTACATTCTCACTTGCACTTACGCCTTCGTTATTTGATTTTATTAAACATTCTATTGTAACACCTTTATCTTGCGAATTTAATGGATTATCAAAAGAAAAGCCACTATTTTGAGACTTTACAAAAACACAACTGTTTAAATCAAATTTGTTATCTGAGCCTATAGCAACATCTCTATTGTTTCCACTTAAATCTTCCCATACTTTAGTTGTATCACTATGCCCATTTCTTGTGTTATCTATTCCATCTAAGTATAATATCAGGCCATCTTGGATATAATTGTTGTTTGTTATTTCACCAATCACCTTTGAATCTGTTTTTGATGTGTTTGTAGAAATACCCATTAGTTTTTTTAATTCATCTGTAAGTGTATAATATGTAGTGTTTCTAACTTTATACCCTTTAACGTAGTATACTCTGCCTGTTTTGTTTGAAAAAGCATATACATCTTTTTCATTATCATTCTTATTAGTTCCTCTTGATAAATTTTGTACTCCAGCTTTATATAAATCTATAGGATATAACGTTACCGTGTTGTTTATAATATCTTCACCTACAAATTGTTCATCTATATTTTCAGCATTTATATTAATTGCCTTTTTTTCACTATTTTCTATTATATATGGATAATCATCATTTTCATATTTATACTTATCAACTAAATTTTGTACTTCATAAATTTCTTTTGCAAACTGCCTTTTTTTTGTATTACTTATTATATTGTCTGCAGAAAATGTTATTGTAGTTACAAGTATTAAAATAACTGCAATAGTTATTAATAGAACGATTAGACTTATACCTTTTTTTGCATTAATATTTTTTATCATATTTTTTCTCCTATTTACAAAATAAAACATAATCTATTATTATTATACATATTTTATACTTTATTAAAACTTTTGTCAATGAATTTATAAATATTTAAGAGTAGACAAAGTGTCACGTACACTTATATCTACTCTATAACAAATCTTTTTAATATATTATTTTTTACTTTTCCAAGACCTTTGTATCTAAGGTTTTGATACACTCTTACTATTCCTTCAGGAATATCAGTTTTTATTTCCATACCATTCAAAAATTTATCGTATTCTTTGTCATTTAAATTAATTTTTTTTGAGTCTTTATATAATTCTTCAATTGAAATTATTTTATCTAACATATCTAAATAATCAAATTTTAAAAATTCATATAAATCTATGCTATCCTCTATATCAAAATTACCTGTTTTAAGTCTTCTAAGTTCAGTCATGGTTGCACCACATCCAAGTTTTATTCCAATATCATGAACTAGACTTCTAACATATGTTCCTTTTGTACAAGATACTACAAAACTTACCTGCCTTTTTCTTAAATTAACTTTTATATCACCAATGTCAAATATCTCTATTTCTCTAGGCTTTAATTCTACTTTTTCATCTTTTCTTGCATACTCATATGCTTTTTTTCCATTTACTTTTATAGCACTATATTTAGGAGGGATTTGCATTTGCTTACCTATAAATCTTTTAATTCTTTCTTTTATATATATGTCATCATACTCTAAAGTATTGGCAAAAACAATTTTCCCTGTAATATCATAAGTATCTGTTTCAACTCCAAGTAACATTTTAACATAATATTTTTTATTTTCAGATAATAACTCATCAGATAGTTTTGTTGCTTTTCCTATACATATAGGAAGAACACCTGTAGCTATAGGATCTAAAGTGCCAGTATGTCCTACTTTAGTACTTGGAAATATTTTTCTTATGACGTCAACTACATCATGAGATGTGATTCCTTGAGGTTTATCAATATTTAATATACCATTTTTAATTTGTGGTGTCATCAATTAACATCACCTCTACAGCTTTCAAAAGTTTGTTTTTTACTTCTTCTAAATCTTCATATATTGTAAATCCAGCTGCTCTTGGATGGCCTCCTCCTCCATTGGCAATAGCAATTTTTGATATATCAACATTTCCAATTGAACGCATACTAACTTTATATGTACCGTCTTTTTTTCCACGTACATAAATACCAACTTCTGTACCTTCAACCATTCTCAAATAATTTGTCATACCCTCTGCATCTTCTTCATCAAGTCCAAGAGAATTTATAGTATTATAATCAACTAAACTATATCTCACTTTTCCATCATTATATACTTCCATATTATCTATAGTTTTGGCAATAAGTTTTAGTTTGGCTTCTTTTATAGTATCATTAAGTTTTTTGCAAACATTAATATGATCTGCACCCGATTTAATAAGTTCTGCTACTGTAATGTGAGTATCAGGTGAAGTGTTAGAATAATTAAAACTTCCTGTATCAGTCATTATTCCTGTATATAAATATGTAGCCATCTTTTCATCAAACTTTATGCCTAGATATTTTATAAAATTAAATGCAACCTCAGATGCAGAAGACATTTTGTCATTTATATACCTTGCATCTCCATAAGGATGAGAAATTTGATGATGATCTAACATAATTACATTCCTTGCTCTAGAATATGCTTCTTCAGAAATTGCAAGACGTGTTTTATCACTTGCGTCAAGTGCAATAAGTAAATCATAACTTTCTTCATATATATCTTTTTCACATATTTTTGTAATATCAGGTAAAAATTTAAACACGTCAGAATATTCAGGCATTATTACATGTACATCTTTACCCAATTTTTTCATTGCATAATATATAGAGTATGTAGATCCAATGGCATCCCCATCAGGATTTACATGTGCAACAACATATATACTTTTTGATTGTTCTACTATACTTTTGGCTTGCTCGAATTCCATTTAATCACATCCTTAATTAATATCGCTTTTTTTGCTATCTTTTTTTATAACTTCATCGATAATCTTATCCATATACTCACCATATTCCATAGAGTTATCAAGTTTAAAAATTAAATCAGGTATATTTCTCATCTTAACTTTTTTAGCAATTGAACTCTTAATATATCCTTTTGCCTTTTTCAAGGCATCTAGTACTTTTTCTTTATTCTTTTTTCCATATATACTAACATAAATAGTAGCATATTTTTGATCAGTAGTTATTTTTACATCAGTAACAGAAATCATACCAGATACCTCAGGTTCTTTTACTTCATATGTAATTATATTTGATAAAGCAACTTTAATATCTTGTTCTAATCTTTCATGTCTTTGCATAAATTATCATCTCTTTTCTTCAATAAGTTCAAAACATTCTAAAATGTCTCCCTCTTTAATATCGCTATAATTTTCAAGCTTAATTCCACATTCATAACCAGCTTGAACTTCTTTTACATCATCTTTTTCACGCTTTAATGAATCAATTTTAGCTTCATGAAGTACAATAGAATCTCTAACAAGTCTTACCATTGTTCCTCTTACAACTTTTCCATCTTTTACATAGCAACCTGCAACAACGCCAACATTTGTAAGTTTAAACACACGTCTAATTTCGCATTTTCCAAGTACTTCTTCTCTATATTTAGGAGCAAGCATTCCCTTCATTGCAGTTTCAACATCATCTATTGCATCATAAATTACTCTATATAACCTTAAGTCAACACTTTCCTTTTTAGCTAATTGTTCTATCATAGAATCCGGTCTTACATTAAATCCAATAATAATAGCATTTGATACAGAAGCAAGTGTCACATCACTCTCTTTTATAGCACCAGTAGATGCATGTAATACTCTTACTCTTACTTCTTCATTAGAAAGTTTCTCTAAAGACTCTTTTAAAGCTTCAACAGATCCTTCAACATCAGCTTTTATAATTACATTTAATTCTTTTATTTTTCCCTCTTTAATTTGATTAAATAAATCACCTAAAGTTACTTTTTGACCCTGTTTAATTAAGTTTCTACGTCTTTCAGCAATTTTTCTATTTACTAATTGCTTTGCAACCTTTTCATTTTCAACTTCATAGAAAACGTCACCTGTCATTGGAACATGTGAAAGTCCTAGTACTTCAACTGGCGTAGATGGTCCTGCTGCTTTTACTTTTCTACCTTTATCATCTTTCATAGCACGTATTCTACCAATTACATCACCAACTACTATAGTATCACCAACATTTAAAGTTCCTCTTTGTACAAGCATTGAAACAATTGTACCAGAATTTTTATCAAGTCTTGCCTCTAAAACTGTTCCTTTTGATTGTTTATTTGGATTTGCTTTTAAATCTTTTACGTCTGCTACAAGAAGTATCATTTCAAGTAACGTATCAATTCCCTCACCTGTCATAGCTGAAATTGGAACACAGATAGTATCTCCACCCCATTCTTCAGCAACTAACCCTACTTCAAGTAGTTCTTGTTTTACACGTTCTACATTAGCATTTGGTTTATCTATTTTATTTATTGCAACAATGATAGATACTCCAGCAGCTTTTGCATGATCTATTGCTTCTATTGTTTGAGGTTTTATTCCATCATCTGCAGCAACAACAATTATTGCAATATCTGTAACTTGAGCTCCTCTTGCTCTCATTGCCGTAAAAGCTTCATGTCCTGGTGTATCTAAGAAACAAATTTCTCTGTCTTTACACTTTACTTTGTATGCACCAATATGTTGTGTAATTCCACCAGCTTCTTTATTTACAACATTAGCACTTCTAATCTTATCTAAAAGAGAAGTTTTACCATGATCTACGTGACCCATTACAACAACAATTGGAGGTCTTACCTCTAAATCTTTTTCATCATCTTCAGACTCATCAAATAGAATATCTTCTTCTGTTACTTTTACTTCTTTTTCTGCAGTAATTCCAAATTCACCTGCCACTAAATATGCTGTGTCAAAATCTATTTCTTGATTTACAGTTGCCATTATTCCTAAAGTAAATAATTTTTTAATTATCTCTGAAGCTTGTTTTTTTATACTTTCAGCAAATTCTTTAACAGTCATTACTTCAGGAAGTTTTACTTCAGTCATAGGAATTATTTTAGTTTGATTTAAAGTTACTTTCTGTTGTTTTTTCTTTTTACCACCTTTACCACTTCTTGATAAGTCACTATCCCTTTCATATAAATCCATTAGAGAACCTGAGTCAACTTCCAAACCTTTTAGCTTAGATGTAGATATTCTTGTGTTTCTTTCTCTTAATCTATTCTTATCTAACTTTTCTTTTCTATTATCTGAAGAATTTCTATCATTATTATATTTCTTTTTATCTATGATACTATTTTCATATTCTCTTGTTTCTTTTTGCTCAACAGGTGCAGATTGCTTTATAAATTTATTAACTTGATATGCTGTATTACTCTGTGAATTTCTAAAGTTATTATTTCTATTGCCACTATATCCATTATTGCTATTATTTCTAAACGGCTTATCTGTTTTATTAAATCCAGAATTGTTATTTCTATTTTGTGAGTTATATGGTTTTCTATCAGAATAATTTTGTTTGTTTCCTGATTTATATCCATTATTATCTTTATTATTGCTATTTTGGGTATTATCAAATGACTTTTTCATAGTATCCTGATTTGTATTATTAGCAAAAGTATCTTTTTTCTCCTCTTTTGGAGCTTTTTTTTCAATAGGCTTACCATTTCTTGTTATAACAACATTTGTAGGACGCACACCAAATCTTGGTTTATTAGACCTATTTTGTTTTACTGGTGATACTACACCAAGTCCATCTTTATTATATCCTTTTTTTTCATTTCTATTCTTATTATCACTTACAACTGTATGATGAGATTTTTTTATGGCACCTGAAATATCAGTTGTTATCTGTTCTACTTCTTTTTTATCTCCATCTGTATTTATAACCTTTATATTTCTACGTATTATATGCATTTGACTTTTTTCAAGTTGTGGCTTTTTTTCATTAGATGACTTGCTAGCACTCTTTCCTTTTAATTTATTTACTATATCATCTTCAACAACTGATAAATGAGACTTTACCTCTACTCCCATATTTTTTAACTTATTTATAAGCTCAGCATTTGTTATACCCATTTCTTTTGCTAGTTCATATACTTTTACTTTTCCCAAAATTACTCCTCCAATTCATTTTCTAAATTTAATAACACTTCAAGCATACTATCATTATCTAACGACAATTTAGTATTAAATTTATCTTTTGTAACAAAATTCCTACATTTATTTATACATTCATGAGATTTACATATATATATTCCTCTTGAATTTATATTATTATCTTTATCATATATAGCTTTATTTTCGATACTTACTATTCTAAATAAATCATTTTTACTTTTTTTATTCCTACATACTATACAACTTCGTATGGGATCCATTTTTATCTCTCCTATTATTCAACAACAACTTCTTTTATCTGTGTTTCTGTTTTTATATCAATTTTCCATCCAGTAAGGATTGCAGCAAGTCTAACATTTTGACCACCTGCTCCTATAGCATATGACAAAGCTTCATCTGGTACTACAACTGTTGCCGTTTTTTCTTCATCATTTATATCTATTGCAAGTATTGGTGCAGGTGATAAAGAATTAATTATATAACTTGGTATATCCTCGCTATATGGTATTACATCTATTCTTTCTCCACCTAATTCATCTATTATTGGCTGTATTCTAATACCTTTTTTTCCAACAAGACTACCAACTGGGTCAATATTTTCATCATTTGAAAATACAGCTACTTTTGTTCTACTACCTGCTTCTCTTGCTACGGATTTTATTTCAACTATTCCATCTAATATTTCTGGGACTTCAAGTTCAAATAATCTTTTTACAAAATTAGGATCTTTTCTAGAAAGTACAATTTGAGGTCCAAATTTTCCAGATTCTGTTACACTGACAACATATGCCTTTATTCTTTGATGTGGCTTTAATTCTTCAGTTTTTACTTGTTCTTTTAATGGTATCAACGCTTCAACTCTTCCAAGATCTACAATTGTTCCAAACTTATCATTTTTTTGTACTACTCCTACAACTATTTGACCTTCTTTATCTGAATATTGAGTATATACTAAATCACGTTCTGCTTCTCTTAAACGTTGTACAATTATTTGCTTACCAGCAGCAGCTGCTATTCTACCAAAATTTTTAGGAGTAACTTCTACATTTACTACACTTCCAATTTGTGCTCTTTTTGATATTTGCTTTGCCTCTGGTAAAGATATTTCTTTACTCTTATCCTCAACTTTTTCTACAACAGTTTTAACAGCATATACTTTTATATTTTGTTCATTCACATCTACTATTATATCCTCAGTTGTATCATAATTCTTCTTATATGCTGCCTCTAATGCCATTTTTAAAGATTCAACTAAATATTCTCTAGTTATACCTTTCTCTTCATAAATTTCATCAATTGCATTAAATAATTCTTTTGAACTAATTTTATCACTCTTCATTTTTCCTATTCCCCCTAATTAAAATTTCTTTAATTTATTAATATTAACATTATCTTTAT
>CAZTVT010000015.1:0-2582 GCA_964617175.1 uncultured Clostridium sp. | reverse complement strand
ATTTGATATTTATATTTCTATAGTGTATAATTATATTTATATAAATGTTTATATACTATTTTTTAAGTTAAATTAATAACAATTTATACTGATAAAAAAATTGTTTGTATATGTTCTTATTATGTTTCACGTGAAACATAATAATTAATTTTTTTGATTAATTTGTTATTCATGGTAATTAAATATAACTTATATTATTTTATATAAACGTTTGTTTATATTCTTAAAGTTATTAACATTATCTTTATTTTTAAAAATACTATCAAAGTCATAAACTGTATGTGCAACTGCTATATCTTTTATATTTAACAAAACATCTTCATTATCTTCATTAACTATAATATTATTATTTATATTATCTACATCTTTCAGTATCCCTGTTATTTCTTTTTTATCATTTTGTTTCTTATATAACTTAATATATATGTTGTTTCCTATATATTTTTGATATAATTTAATATTTTTTAGCTGTCTTTCAAGACCTGCAGATGATACTTCTAATATATACTCTGATTTTATATTTTTATCTATTTCATCTTCAATTTCTCTACTTATCTTTTCACAATCATCTATTGAAACTGCTGAATTTTTCTTATCTACAACAACTCTTAAAATATTATTATTTCCCTCTTTTACAAATTCTATATATTCTAGTTCAAATCCATCTTTTTTTATTTTTTCTTCTACTATTTTCTCAATATTATCTAATTTCATAAATTACTCCTATTTAAACTTAAGTGAGAGGACTTTTTTACCCTCTCACTCATCATATAGTAATATTATTATACTATAAATTAGTTATAAATGCAATAGTTTTAGGAATTAATTTACATATTTTTTTAACGTTTGGATACAGTTATCATTTGCAAGTATTATCCTATTTGATAAATTAATTATTGTTTTACTTATTTTAGCATATTCACTTATGCTTTCTTTTATTTGTGTAGATATAAAAGAAATGTCTTGAATTATAAGTTTTGCAACATCACTTGTATCATTAGACTTTCCTAAATTAATTTTTATGCTCATATATGTTGCCATTTTTTCTCCAACACTTAAATTTTTTACTTCCTTCTTTCTAGTTTTAAGCATTCCAATTATAGCTTGTATAATTTTTCTATATATGAACAAACTCTTCTTTAAATCATTATTTAAATTCTCATCAATTTTTTGCATTTTAATAACATTTACTATGCTTTCTTTTATCATAAGAATATTTTGATATAATAATTCCAAGATTTCTATTTCCACTTTTATTTCTCGCATATTTATCACCTATAATTATATTTTGCGTACTAGTTTTTATTATTCAAAAAAAGAAAAAATACAATCAAATTAATGATTGCATTTTTACGAGATTTTAAAAACAAGAACTAAAAAAACAAAAGTAAGTAGTAAAAAGTAATACTGTTAGTCTTAGATACTTTCATATTTACTGCAATGACTAGTTATTTCTTAATAAATCTAAATGTATTGTTTGATAAATTTTATTTTAATCATTGAATTTTAATATATTTACTCATACTACCTTAAATTGTAAATCAAAAAAATTATTTTTTATATTATTTATTAAGTATTAAGTATTAATAATAGTTTAACAAGATTTTTTTACTGAAAATCCAAATTTCCCTATTTTTTCACCTAATTTAAAGTATTCGCCATGCGAATAGGTAATAAGATTACATTTAGATAGATCAAACTTCCCTTTATCATCAATATAGCTATCATCTACATTTACAGCTACGACTTTAGCTAAAAACATATCATGAGAACCTAACTCTTTAATTTCTGTCACTTTGCATTCTATGTTTACAGGACTTTCTTTGATTAACGGTGCTTGTATAGCACTTGCTTTTTCCTTAGTCAAATTCATACTATTAAATTTATCTTCTTTTCTACCTGACTTTACTCCACAATAATCAGTAGCGTATGCAAGTGTTTCTGGTACAAGATTTATACAAAACTCTCCAGACTTTTTAATTATATCATAAGAAAATCTTTCTTTTCTTACTGATATATATGTCATAGCGGGATCCGAACAAATTGTACCAGTCCACGCAACAGTAAACACATTATCATTTATCCCATCAGAAGATGTAACCAGAACAACAGGTACTGGATTTAATATTGTTGCTGGTTTCCATATTTGTTTTGCCATAAAAAATTCCCCCTTTAATACTCTAATTCAAATACTCCATAAGTACTTGTAACTTCATCTTTGAAAATATCAATCTTTGGTGGTATAAAAGTAAAAATTACAAACATTATAAATATTATAATAACTAAATATTTTGAAATTTCTTCATATTTTATATTTACATTTTTACTTTTAATTTCTTTATATCCAAACATTTGTGCAAGTAAAATTGCAATATAAAATATTGATATATCAAGCCATAAAATATGTGTTTTTAAAATACTAGTATAACTATAATAGAAAATAGTTATAACAAACATTGTAGTAAATATCTTTATAAGAAGTGAAGACCATAAATTTGGTCTTCTAAATTTTAATGTAATAAATTCAATAAAAGTCCAAAGAAACATTGGCATAATTGCTATTTTTAAATGTTCCCATACAC
>CAZTVT010000014.1:0-22017 GCA_964617175.1 uncultured Clostridium sp. | reverse complement strand
ACAATTTACAAATGAAGAAATAAATGAGTATAAATCAGATGTATATGATATGAAAGTAAAAAAAGTAACTCTATTCTTAAAAGAATTATTAGAAATCAGTGATAAAGAGATTGAGGAAGATATAAAGAGAGGAATAGATAATTCGTATAATAAGTTTAATATAAATTCAAATTTAGAATCGTTATATATTAAAGATAAAAATAAAATATATTTGAAAAAAATATTAAAAAGAAATGAAGATTTTCCAACATTACATGATGTTTATATAGAATTAAAACTAGATAAAAGTAAAACAAAGTTTAAAGAAGCTTTAAAAAAATATCCATATTTATTTGGTATGACAGATATCAATTTTAAAAATAGTTTGGTTTTGTTTGATATAAGTTCTATAGGAATTCAAAATACTGCAAAAGTTGTTAAATTCATTTTACAAGAAATTATATTAAAGTTAAAAGTAAATATAAAATTAAAAAAAAATATTAAGAATACTTTAATATATGTTGATGAATTTTGGAAATATATTTTATCAAATAATGATAATAGCCTTTTAGAATACTTTTTTGAACTGTTTAAAACAATAAGAAAATTAAGAGCTGGTATAGTAATAATAACTCAGGATATTTCGGATATATTTTCAGAAAAAAATATAAATTATGGTAAAAGTATGTTAAACAATTGTTTCTTTAAGGCTATATTTAAGTTGGATTTTAATGATATAAGCGTTTTAAACAAAATAAGTGGTATAAATCATGAAATATTAGAAAGTATAAATTTATTAGATAAAGGTGAGTCTTTAATTATGTTTAACAATAATAGTACTAAATTATTTATACAAGCAAGTAATTATGAAAAAGAATTGATAGAAGGTGATAATAATAGATATATTGGTTGCAATTGGTAGTGCAGATATTAAAAGAAAAATAGATGAAAAGTATGGTAAAAGAGTATATTATCATGACATAGCATACAAAGAAGATGTTATAGATTATTTAGAAAAGTATAATAAAGAACATATTATAATAACAAGATTAAATTTGCCAGGAAATATAGACTATATTAGCTATATAAAAAAAATAAAGGAAATTAATACTTCTAATAAAATAATTATTCTTACAGATAAATTAAATAAAAAAGATAAGGAGTTTCTGTTTGCAAATGAAATTTTTAATATAATAGAGGGAAATGAAATAAATATAGATTTAATATATAATCAAATTGAAACTGATCAAAAAATTGTTTATAAAACCATATATGAAAATACATCTGAAAAGAAAAAGAAAATTGCAATATTTGGTACTGATGGTGCCGGAAAGTCTTTTATAGCTTCTTTAATAGCAAAAAACATAGCAAAATATACTAAAGAAAAAGTTGTTTTGGTAGCATTAGACAGTAAAAATCCTTGTATAGATATAATAAACAATTTAAATTGTGTAAATTTTGATATAGAAGATTATCTAGTTGATATAGAAAAGGATAGTAACAATATATATAAATATATAAACAAGTCTAGTAGTTATAAAAATTTATGCTATATAAATTCAAATAATAAAATTGAACTTAATAATTTAAATGTAAAATTTGACAATGTAGTTAGAAATTTGAGTCAAAAATTTGAGTATGTGATATTTGATTTGGCAAACGATACATTAAATACTTCGTTTAAAAAAATTATAGATTGGGTAGATGAAATAATATTTGTAATTAATCCTAATTATATAAGTTTAAGACAAGCTAAAAAGTATTTGGAATATATAAATACAATCAGAAATAAAGATAAAATAAAATTAGTGGTAAATAAAGATAGTAAATATTCACTTGATATAAAACAAATTAAATCGATTTTAAAAAACTTTGAAAAATGTATAAACATTAAATATATTAAAGAAATAGAGGCATATATAAATGGAATAATATATGATATTCCTTTTATTTTAAAAGAAGAACAAAAATTATTAGATTTAATAAACATAAATTATAATAAGAAAAAATATGATAAAAACACAATTAGAAAGGTGGATTAAAATGGAAAATATGGTATTATTAAATAATAGCAATGATATTAATATAGATAAAACTTTGAATTTTGAAGAAAATAGAAATAGAAATGAGTTTACTAATGTAGTGTCAAAAGTAATCGATAGTGGGACAAACTATATAATAAAAGCACTTCCAATAAATAATAATTTAAAAGAAATTGTAGTGGATATAAAAAATGCATTTAAAACTAAAGATTTTAAAGAAATATTAAAAACGGCTGTAAATAGTAGTATAAGAGAAGGATTAGAGATTTTAAGTATACCTAAGAATGTAATATCTGATATTACTAAAATAAGCAAAATCGCATTTAAGGGGGGACTTCCTTTAGCAATATCTTCAGGTATTGATATAATTACAAATAAGTATTTAAAGAATAACATATTTTCTCCTGTTCTTAACAAGCTTTTAAAAGAAATAAAAAATTATGTATTTAGTCCAGATTTTAAAAATAAAATAGACATTGGAGTAAGTAAATTACTAGATAAAACAAAAAAGTTTAATGAGATGTGTGATAGCTGGTATAATTCTTATGAAAAATTTGACATATTTAATATGAATAATATTTGTAGGAAAATAAAAGCTCTGCAACCTCACATAGTAAATGATAAAGATTGTTTAACACAAGCAAATATCATTAATAATATGACAGAACTTGTAAATAGCAAACACTCTAAACTATCTCCTATGCAAATGAAAATATGTAGTAATATATAAGTCGACAAATTATTTCAAATATCTTGCAAAATTTATACTTTTTATTGTATAATAGTCTCAGATATGTCTTAGAATATATTTTGGAGGATAAATGAGATCAGGAAGAATGAATAGTATTGATGATAATATAGAGAATAATTTTGGAAATAAAAATAAAAAAACGAATAAAATAAAAAATAAACATATAGTATTAATGATTGTTTGGCTAATTATAGCTATATTTGTAATATATCAATTGTACATGCTTGTAATGTATACACTTGGAAAAGTTGATAAAGAGAAGATGTGGTTATATAATTCTGTTAACAGTATTATGAACATATTTGTTAAAAATACTAATAAGGCTACAACAGAGGAATATAGTTTAAAGTTTGCCGGCCTAGGAGATGTTTATCTTACTAGTTCTATGATAAGTTCAGCTAAAAATGGAAGTTCATATGATTTTAGTAAAGGGACAAGTAAAATAAAAGAACAACTTGAAAAATTTGATGTTGTAGTAGCAAGCTTATCTACTCCAGTAGCTGATAAAACACTTGGATATAGTAGTAAAAGTATATATAATGCACCAATAGAATTATTAGATACTTTAAAAGAATTAAATGTATCAGCTGTAGCAACAGCAACAGATCATGCAATGGATAAAAAAGAAAAAGGGATTACTTCAACAATTGATAATTTAAAAAATGCTTCTATTGAACAAGTAGGAATAAATGATATTGAAGAAAAAAATAAACCTTTAGTTTTATCTAAAAATAAGATAAATATTGGATTTTTATCATATGCAACAAAATCAAATGTTAAAATTGCAACTAATAAAGATTATTTAGTAAATATATTAGATGAAGATGTACTAAAGCAAGATATAGAATACTTGAAATCAAAGAATGTAGATTATATTATAGCTTATTTAAATGATCCAAATGAAGATAGCCTTTTAACATCAGGAACTCAAAAGCAAAATGTTGAACTATTGTTTAATAACGGAGTTAATGTAGTTCTTGGAACAGGTTCAATGGTAGTTCAAGGTCAAGTGGAAGACCAGATACAAATAGATGAAAATACAACTAATCATATATATTCGATATATTCTTTGGGAGATTTTTTTGGTAGTTATAGTACAGATGATAATAAATCAAGTGTAATTGCAAATATTGAGTTTACTAAAAAGATTAAGAAGAACAAAAAAGGAGAAATAGAAGATACGGTTGTTAATATGAAGGTTAATACTCCAATATTTTTGTGGACCAGTCTATCTACGAATAATTTGAAAACAATGTACGTAATGCAAGACGCAATAAGTGAGTATAATAGTGGTAATTCTAGTTTATCTTCAAAAGAATATAAAAAAATTTCTGAGGCTAATAATAGGTTAAAAGGTCTTTTTGAATAAATGTAATAAAAAAGTAAAATGTTAACATTAGATATTGGCATTTTGCTTTTTTTATTGTATAATAAATTTAGAGAGGAAAAGGTGGTAATAAATGAATTTTTATGATAAAGTACATGAAATGGTAAGAGCCTTTAAAGAAACTAATGAATTTAAAGAATATATAGAACTTAAAGAAAAATTAAAGAAAGAAGAAGATGCGTATAAAAGATTAAAAAATTTCAAAGAAAAACAAAAGAAATATCAATTAGAATATATTGATGGAAAAGAGCAAAACAAAGAAGTCTTAGAGGAAATGCAAAATCTTTATTCAATAGTAATACAAAATGAAACATCAAGAAAGTTACTAGAAAATGAAATGAAAATAAATGTTATGCTTGCAGATATGCAAAAAATAATAGGAGATGCCCTAAAGGATATTATTGATTTTTAAAGAGGGATAATATGAATTTTTTTGATGGTATTAAGGTTTTTAAAAAGGATAGTTCTATACGAAAAGAGTTAGATAGTGTAATAGAAAAGCTGCCAAATAGTGAGGAGATAGCAAAAGATTTATTAAAAAAATTAGGTAATAAAAAAACAAAGTGTTTATTTGATGAAGATATAAAAGGAAATTATTATGTATATTTGAATGATACTATTTATTTATGTAATAGACAAAATAAAAAAGATAATTATGAAAGGTTATGTGTAATAGCACATGAGTGTATACATTCAATACAACTTAAGTGGTTACAAAAATTAAATTTTTTATTTTCAAATTTAGAAATAATATTTTTTGTTTTGGCTATAATATTATATTTTTTTAATATAACTAATGTTTATTTATTTTCAATGTATATTGCTATAGCAATATTTTCTATAATACCAAGAGTAGTACTTGAAATATGGGCTATGTTAAATGCTCCTAAACTATCAAAAAAATATTTAGAAGAGAAAAATTTTGAAAAGGATGATATAAAAAAAGTGGAAAATGTGTATAACCTTTCTACAAAAATACTTATGCCATTTGCTATAATACAAATGTTTTTCTTTAAACTATTAAGAATTACATTAATAATTATACTTAATTTTCATAAATTTTAAAAATAAGGAACAAGCAGTGTTAATATATATTAAGTATAGGTGATACTATGAATTTGTCGTTAAAACAAAAAACTATATTATATATTAGCATTGTTTTTTTTATTCTTATGGCTTTATATGTAAATGCTTTTTTAAAAGATAGAAATAATTTTGAAATTGAGGCTATTACGCAAGAAGTTGATATATATTATTAAAAAAATGAGAGTGTCCAAAAATATTTTTGGTAAAATAAATAATTAAAAATCGTTGAAATTGCATTTTAAAAATCAACGATTTTCTATTTTAGGACATCCTCTTACAACTATATTATTAAATTCTCAAGTTCTTTTATTAAAGAATTAATAATGTTGCTATTTTTTGATGTAAAACCTGATGCATGAATAGAATCACCACCATCATATTTTTTTGTATTATAGGAATTATCTCTAAGCAAGAAAAAACAGAATTATGCAGTGTTACATAATTCTGTTTTGAAGATAGTATGACAAAAGCTACCATTGAAAATGGTAGACATAAATTCAATATAAAAGTAATTAACCATATACTCATTTATTATAATTTTTTACATATATATATATAAGGTGATAACGTGAAAAATTCTCTTGTATATAAAAGATTAATATTAGTAGTTGTTTTTGTTTGCATATCGGTATTTTGTTATGGTATAATTAATGTTATACAAAAGCAAGAAAAAAGTATTAGTACTAATGCATTACCAATTACTAATAAAATTGTTGTAATAGATGCGGGACATGGAAAACCTGATGAGGGTGCTGTACGGATTTAATGGGACAACAGAAGAAGCTATTAATTTAGCCATTGCTCTTAAATTACAAAAATTAGTGGAACAAAGTGGAGGTAAAGTAATTCTTACTAGAAGTGATGAAAATGGAATATATTCAAATGATGTTAAAGGAATAAGAAGTTGGAAAGTAAGTGATACTAAAAATAGAGTAGAAATTGGAAATAATAGTGATGCTGACATTTTTGTATCTATACATTTAAATAAGTTTCCACCATCACAAGTATATAATGGATGGCAAGTTTTTTATCAAAAAGAAAATGATAACAGTAAAATTCTTGCTGGAAATATTCAAGAAAATTTAAATAAAAATATAGAAAAAGAAAATAATAGACAAATTATGCCAATATCTAATATATATATAATGAATAATGTTAAAATTCCTTCTGTAATAGTAGAGTGCGGTTTTTTATCCAATCCAGAAGAATGTGAAGCATTAAAGACAGAATCATATCAAAACAAAATTGTATGGGGTATATATTTAGGTTTGCAAGAATATTTTTTAAATGAAGGAGAAACAAATGAACAATAAATTTATTAAAATAGCATTAAATGAGGCAAAAAAAGCATATAAAATAGATGAAGTACCAGTTGGAGCTGTAATTGTAAAAGATAATAAAGTAATAGCAAAAGCATATAATTTGCGTGAAAAAAACAAATCTAGCCTTTCACATGCAGAAATTTTGTGCATAAAGAAAGCATGTAAAAAACTAGATTCATGGAGATTAGATGGATGTGATATGTATGTGACGTTAGAACCTTGTGCTATGTGTGCTGGGGCTCTTACTCAAGCAAGGATAAACAAAGTATATATAGGAGCAAAAGATCCTAAAAATGGATGTGTTGGTTCTATTACTAATATTTTAGACATTAATACAACTCATAAAGTAAAATATGAATATTTAGAAAATACTAAAGAATGTTCTACTATATTAACTGAATTTTTTAAAAAAATAAGGAGAAGTAAATAAAAAACACCGTATTAACTAAGATACGATGTTTTTATAATTTTTGGTGTTCTTGGGCAGAATCGAACTGCCGACCTTTCGCTTAGGAGGCGAACGCTCTATCCTACTGAGCTACAAGAACATATATATAGTATATTATACCAAATTATATCTTTTTTTCAATAACTTTTAATTAAAAATATTGAAATATTTAACTTTTTAATGTATAATATAAATTACATGTGTAGCTATAGCTCAACTGGATAGAGCATCTGGCTACGAACCAGAAGGTTGCAGGTTCAAGTCCTGTTAGCTACACCAAATTAATATAAATAGGTTCATAACGTAAAGTTGTGAGCTTTTATTTTCTATAAAAATTCTTTCATTAAAAAAAGAGATGCCCTTAAAGTGTTGTTTATTTAAAATTTGTCAATTTTTAGGACATCTTCTTGTTAAATTAATTATTGTTAAATTTAATTTTTACTGAGATAAGTTCGAGCCTTTTTAGGACTTCAATTTTTTCAGTATCTTTTAGTAAAGAAAATTCATGTAAAATTTTCTCTACGTCATTATTTTTTATGCTGTCAACATCAGGAACTCGTAACATTTTTTCAAGTGCAAGTAAGGAAGGATCATATTTATTAAAATAAGAAAAAAGGTCTTGAAACAAACTTTTCATTGTTTTATAAAATGCTGAATTCTCTTCCTTTTGAATTCTGTTAATATCATTATAAGAGAGATTTAGTTTACGAGCTATATCTTTAAAGATATTCTCAATAAAGATTTCAATATCAGTTTTTTGAACGTATGATTCACCAAAAAGAGTAAAGTATGTTTGTGTTAGTTCACTCCAATCTGTAACAAGTACCCAATTTAATTTCCTTATGTCTTTTGCATTCATCTGTGTTTCCTCCTAATTATTTTTGGTTTAGAGATAAAATAAAACCTTTCAAATTTGAAAAGTATATTTATAATAACTTATTAAAACTAGTATAACATAGATTTGTTAAAAAACAACGCTTTTGTAATTTGAATTTACATAATTTTTAACTTATATACTTTTTTATTTTTATTCACTATAAAAACAAAAATTAATATAATATAAAGAGGTGATGATATTGGGCTTTTCAGAAAGAGAACTTTTAGCAAGAATAATACAGTGTGAAGCTGGAGGAGAAGGCGATGCAGGAATGCGAGCTGTGGCTACAGTAATAATGAACAGAGTTAATTCTGCTGATGGAGAATATGCTAGAGTATCAGATGGCGGAAGTATAAGAAATATAATATTTCAAACAGGACAATTTAATTGTGCAACAGAAACGTTGGGAGGTAAGTATAATTCTCAGAATATATACAATATGAGTCCAGAAGCAATTCATTATGATATAGCAGATTGGGTAATAGCAGGAAATAGGTTAAATGAAGTTGGAGAATCTCTTTGGTTTATGAATCCATATAATCCTACTTGTCCAAAAACATTTCCATATAATGGAACGGGAACTAATCATACAAGAATAAACAATCATTGTTTTTATAGGCCAACTTCGTTATATAAAGATACATAGAAAGGATGATGTTTTATGGAAGAAAATAATAAATTAAATGTTACAGATATACAGTCTGAACCTGAGACTTTAACTAATACAGCATATACACCAGCTTTTTTAAAAAGATATATAGGAAGACTTGTAAGAATAGAATTTTTAATAGGAACCACATATTTAGAGGATAGAACTGGAATATTGCTCGAAGTAGGAGCAAGTTATGTGTTGTTACGTTCTGTACAAGATAGAAATTTGCTTTATTGTGATATATATTCAATAAAGTTTGTTACAATATCAGATAATAATTCAACATATAATAGTGGAATTCCTGCAATGTGGAGTAATTACTAAAAAATAAACTAAAGTATTTACTTTTACATAATGTTGTGATAAAATAGCGTACATAAAAAGGTGGAATAAAATGAAGAAAATAAACGTAGCAATAATTGTATTAATATTTATATTTTTTAGTAATAGTAATTTTGCGTCTACAATAGTAGTAGATAATTTAGAAACAAATCAAGAAATGAGTAATTTAATTAATATTTCATCGCCGCTTAATATTATTAGTATTCCTTTTGGATTTTTTGCTACTTTTATAAATGGATTCTTAATAGTAATTGGATTATATTGTATAATAACAATAGTTTGCAAAGTATTAATAAATTCAAAAAGAAGTTTTAAGACATATTTATCACATAAAAAACTTGGTAAAATAATGGATAGAATGTATGAATATAAAAGAGAGGGTTAATTCCCTCTTTTTGTATTATCTTCTTTAATAGGAATAAATAATTTACATTTACAAATACCTTCACTAATAAATTCATCACATGGACAAAGTGTAGAATCATCTTGTTTTATTCTACAAGGACAATGTCCATTTTTCTTTTGTATTCCCTCCATTATTTTTGTTACATATTCTTTATCTTCATTTAATTTGTATCCCTTCATATTTTGCCTCCTATCTTAGATATATGAAATATAAATTATAATTATACACATTTATTTAATTATATAATACAAGTTTTGTAAAGTAAAGAATATTAGAATATAAAAATTCATACATTTTAGTATGATGGGTGAGTGTTATGTCTAAAATTTGGAGCATTATGTTTATAGTAAGCATAATAATAGCAATATTTTTAGGAAATCCTGATACTGTGATAAATAGTATCATGGACAGTGGAAAAAATGCTGTTGAAAATGTAATAACTTTAATTGGAATGATGTGTTTTTGGAGTGGTATATTTAATATATTTGAAAAAACTAGTGCCATAAAAAAACTATCTAAAATATTTAGTAAGACAATAGGATTTTTATTTAATAAAAAAAATTTGAGTGATGCTTCGAAAGAATATATGTGTATGAATATAACTACAAATATAATAGGTGTAGGCAATGCTGCTACAGTAAATGGTATAAAAGCAATAAAATCACTTCATGAGGATAACGAAAAAAATGAAGTGCCAAGTGATAATATGACAACTTTTGTACTTTTAAATACAGCTTCATTACAGCTTATACCAAGTTCTATGATTGCTTTAAGAGCAATGTATGATTCGGAAAACCCAACCTCAATTGTTATACCTATTTGGATAGTAACAGGAATTTCATTAATAGCTGGGATAATAGCTATAAAGATATTAAATAAAAAAATGTAAAAAGGAGATATATGCTAAATTATATAATAATGTGTATAATACCAATAATGATATTTACAATAATTATAATTGCAGTAAAAGAAAAAAAGGATGTTTTTAAATTATTTACTCAAGGTGCTTTGGATGGATTAAAAACAGTATATAACATATTTCCATATATATTGGCTATAACAATATCAATAGGCTTACTAAAAAATACTGGTGCTTTAGATGTAATTCTTTTTCCATTAAAGCCTATTCTTTTAAAATTTGGAATACCTGAAGATATAGTTCCATTATGTATTATGAGACCATTATCTGGTGGTGCATCCATGTCTGTTGTAATGGAAATATTTAAAAATTCAGGTGTAGATTCTATTTCTGGAAAAATGGCATCCGTAATTATGGGGGCTACAGAAACCACTTTGTATACAATTACTATACTTTTTGGGGCAGTTAAAATAAAGAAGATAAGGGGTGTATTAATAGCAGGACTTATTGCAGATTTTGTTGCTATCCTTACTTCTATATTATTAGTTAATTTAAACGTTTTATAATTATTATCCAGACAAAAAATTAACATAAAACTTGACATTTTTTTCAAATTCTGATAAAATGTTAAGTAGTTAATATATTAAAATTTTTTATAATTAAAGGAGAATAAATATGTACAATGTATATATACAAAAGACTAAGGAAGAAAAAAATATTGAAATAAATTTTGTAGAAAGCTTAAAAGGCTTCCAAACAGAAATTTATTTTAATAAAAGAAAGAATGGATATATTCATCGGAAGATGATATATTCTAACTTGAAAATAGAACCTCTAAAGAAAAACTCTCAAAGGATAGTTAATATCAGTACAGATGATTATAAATACATAATTATTGTTGAGGAAGAATCTTTGAAGCCTTCTAAATATACTGTATTTGTAGAATATAGCTTAAATATTGAGCCGATTACGATTGAAATTAACCATATTATAACAAAATCTCTTCTTGATTTTATAAACAAAACTATTCAGGAAGAAAATAATTTAAATGAAAGGCTTAAAGAGTATGAAACTCTACCACAAGGAGTCAAAAATTGCATTCCCTTTGATGATATTGAGTTTCTGGAGGAGGCAATTGCAAAAAATACATGGTATTCAAGGCAGGTATATCGACTTAATTGTTTACCTTTCATTTTAGAAAGCAAACTTGTAAAAAATTGGCTTTCAAAGTTAGGTATATATTCTGTATCTAAAAACCAGGAAGACTTAGACTGCTTGGCAGTATATGTTGCTAAAAAATTAACAACATGTCTTCCACATCCGGAGAAGGAGATGTTTGTTAAAAAAATATCTAAATTGGAAAAGAAATATGCTTAATAAGGTAAGCAGCATTTGCTGCTTACCTTTTTTTTGACATTTCGACAAATTCCTTGTATTTAATTTTTTTTTTTGATATAATAAACTAGAAAAAGCTATTGTATATAAGGAGGAATTTATGGCAGAAGTAACACCAATGATGAAGCAATATTTAGAACTTAGAGATAAATATAAAGATTGTATTCTTTTCTATAGATTGGGCGATTTTTATGAACTTTTTTATGATCAAGCAGAACTTTGTAGTAGAGAATTAGAGTTGACACTTACAGGAAAAGACTGTGGACAAGAAGAAAGAGCTCCAATGTGTGGAATACCTTTTCATGCTATTAATACATATATTCCTAAAATGGTAGAAAAAGGATATAAAGTGGCAATTTGTGAACAAGTAGAAGATCCTAAAAATGCAAAAGGAATTGTAAAAAGAGATGTTGTAAAGATTATAACTCCAGGAACAATTACAGATATTACAATGCTAGATGAGAAAAAAAATAATTATATTGCAGCAATAATTAAGGAAAAAAATACTATAGCATTTTCTTTTTGTGATATATCTACAGGTGAATTTAAATTAACAAGCTTTAGTGGCTTAGATTGTAATATTAAACTAATCAATGAAATCGCTAGAATAAATCCTTCTGAAATTATTTTTTATGATACTTTAAAAAAAGATATTTCACTTATAGAACATATAACTAAAATGTTTGATATATATATATCATATAGCAATGACTTATCTGAGAGTAAATCGTTAGAAAAGATAGTACAAAGTGATGAGTTAACAATATTAGAAAGTAACAGTTCTAAATTACTAATTAATTATATAGAAGAAACTCAAAAAACAAATATTGATCAAATTAATAAAATTGAGAAATATAGTACAGATAAATTTATGCAACTTGATAGTTCTACTAGAAGAAATCTTGAAATATTAGAATCAAATAGAGAAAAGACAAAAAAAGGAAGTCTACTTTGGGTATTAGATAATACTAGTACTGCTATGGGAGGAAGAAGACTTAGAAACTGGCTTGAGGCACCACTTTTAAATGAAAAAGAAATATTAAAAAGACAAAATGCTGTTGAAACTTTAACAAATAATAAAATATTGATGGATGAACTTAAAGAAAATTTAAAATCAGTATATGATATGGAAAGACTCATATCTAAAATTGTAAGTTCTACTGCCAATGCTAGAGAATTAGTTTCACTTAAAACTTCTTTGGAAAAATTACCTAAAATTAAGAATATATTAAAAAATATTATAAATACTAATAATGATTTATATATAATTAAACTATATGAAGAATTTAATACATTAGAAAATATATATAACCTTATATCAAGTTCTATTGTTGATGATCCACCAATTGCTATAAAAGAAGGATCAATAATAAAAGACGGATATAATGTGCAAGTAGATGATTATAGAAAAGCTTCAAAAGATGGAAAAAACTGGCTTATGGAGCTTGAAGCAAAAGAAAAAGAATTGACTGGGATAAAAGGAAAATGGCTAAGAATTGGATATAATAGAGTTTTTGGTTATTTTATTGAAGTTACAAATTCATATAAGAATATGGTGCCAGAGGATAGATATATTAGAAAACAAACTTTAGCTGGAGCCGAGAGATATATAACAGAGGAATTAAAAGAAATAGAAGAAAAGATACTTGGTGCAGAAGAAAAATTGGTAGATTTAGAATATGATATTTTTTGTGATATAAGGAATAAAATTGCAAAAGAAGTTATAGATATTCAAAAAACTGCAAATGTTGTATCAATACTAGATGTATTATGTTCTTTTGCAACAGTTGCTATTAACAATAACTATGTTAAACCTACTATTTCAAAAACAGGAGAAATTAAAATTGAAAATGGAAGACATCCTGTTGTTGAAAAATCTTTAAAAGGAGAATCTTTTATACCAAATGATACATATCTTAATAACGATGAAGATAGATTTTTAATAATAACTGGTCCTAATATGGCTGGTAAATCTACATATATGAGACAGGTCGCTTTAATCACTTATATGGCACAAATAGGTTCTTTTGTTCCTGCAACGAGTGCGAGTATTAGTATAGTAGACAGAATATTTACAAGAATTGGTGCATCTGATGATTTGGCAATGGGGGAATCTACTTTTATGGTTGAAATGCAAGAATTATCTAATATTCTTTCTAATGCAACTAGTAATAGTCTTGTAATCTTGGATGAAATAGGAAGAGGCACTTCTACTTATGATGGACTTTCAATTGCTTGGGCAACAGTAGAATATATAGCAGATAAAGAAAAAATTGGAGCAAAAACTTTATTTGCAACACATTATCATGAGTTAGTGGACATGGAGGAACAAGTTAAAGGCGTTAAGAATTATTCTGTCGCAGTAAAAGAAAAAGGTGATGATGTAATATTCTTAAGAAAGATTGTGCCTGGTGGAACTGATGAATCTTATGGAATTTATGTAGCAAAACTTGCAGGAATATCTAAGACTGTAATATCTAGAGCAAAACAAATTTTAAGAGAATTAGAAGATGTAGATTTAGCAAAAAAAACTATAAATAATAGAAAGAAAAAAATTACTACAGAAGAAATTCAAGTAGATATGTTTAATTACAAGATGGCAGAAATCACAAAAATATTAGAGAAAACAAATCTTGATGAGTTATCACCAAAAGATGCATTAGATGTATTATATAGATTAAAAGAAAAATTAAACTAAGGAGGAAAATATATATGGCATCTGTTTTAATACACATTTGTATATCAAATAATGTGAAAGAGGAATTAGGTCTTTCAGATAAATTTTTAGCAGGAAGTATAATGCCAGATTTAAAAAAAATGGCAGGATTTGATAGGGCAATAACACATTACTTAAAATATGTTGTTAGTGATGATAACGTTATGCATTTACCAGATCTTGATAAATTTATTGAAGAAAACACATTTAAACTTTTAGATTTCAAAACTTTAGGAACTTATGCACATCTTATTGAAGACAAAATTTGGTTTGAGAAATTTGTGGGTAAATATATAAAATGGCATAATGAGGACTTAGGACTTGTGACTAATTTAAAAACAGGCAAGGTATATGATTTTGATATTTTTAGTAAAGAAATATACTCAGATTATATTAGTGTTAGCCAAAAAGTTATATCTAAATATAACTTAGATATGAATAAACTTTCTAAACAAATTAAAGAAAATTTAAATGATGAAGTTTTAATTTCTTGCTTTGATAAGTATTTAAACGATAGTAATAATAAAAATGTGTCAAATAAAAGATATTTTCTTACAGATGAGGATTTAGATAATTATATTTCAATGTCTACAAAAGAAGTAATAAAAAGAATTAATGAGTTAAGATAGAGGAGGTTCATATGGGAAATATTGTCCTTTTAGATGAACATACTGTAAATAAAATAGCAGCTGGTGAAGTTGTTGACAGACCATCATCTATAGTAAAAGAATTAATAGAAAATGCAATTGATGCAAAAGCTACAGCCATTACTGTAGAAATCCGAAGTGGTGGGATTAAATATATAAAAGTACAAGATAATGGTGTAGGATTTGCTTCTGATGATGTTGAACTTGCATTTGAAAGACATGCAACAAGTAAAATACGAAAAGAAGAAGACTTAAACAGCATTACGTCTATGGGATTTAGAGGAGAAGCTTTAGCATCTATTGCAGCAATTTCAAAAGTATCACTACTTAGTAAAAATAAAAATGAAGATGTTGGCACTAAAGCATACGTTGATGCGGGTGTTATTAAATACATAGAACCTGCGGCCTCTACTCAGGGGACTAAAATAGAAATTTTTGATGTATTCTATAACGTTCCAGCAAGATTTAAATTTTTAAAAAAGGATTCTACAGAAGCTGGGTATATAGAAGATGTGGTTAGAAGAATAGCTTTAGCTAATCCTAATATTAGTTTTAAATATATAAATAATTCAAAAACAATAATTCAAACTTCAGGAAATGCATCTTTAAAGTCTGTTATATACGATATATTTGGTAGAGATGTATATGATAGTGTTATACCTGTTAAATATGAGTATAATTCAATGAAAGTTGAAGGGGTAATTGGACTTCCAAAAATATCTAGATCTACTAGAATGCATCAATTTACATTTGTAAATTCTAGATATATCAAAGATAAAACAATTAATTCTGCCCTAGATAAGGCTAGTAGTGAAAAATACGCTATAAATAAATTTCCTTTTTGTGTTATAAATCTATCTATAAATCCAAATCATTTAGATGTAAATGTTCATCCTGCTAAACTTGAAGTAAAGTTTGAAGATGAATCTTCAGTTTTTGATATAGTTTATCATGCAGTAAGACAAGCTATAGAAAATAAAAATAAAGAGGATAGTCCTTTTACTAATATAAAAAAGTTAGAGGAAAAAAGTATTGAGAGGATAAGTGAAGATTTAAAAAATACAGGAGTTATAAAAGATAGTAAAGAAAAAAAATTTGAATTTAAATTTAATCCTAGTACTAGTTATGTTATAGAAGAACCAAAAGAAAATATATATGATATTGCAAAAAATACACAAGATATTCAAAATACAGATATAAAAGAAGAAAAAAATAGTAATGAAAATATAATAAACAATAGTACTGAGATAATAGATAAAATAGATAAATTAGAAAAAAGTGAAGAAAAAGTGGAAAGTGTGGACAGCACCATATCAAATCCAAATAATATTGTTGATAACTCAAAAGTGCAGGAAGAAATATTATATAAATATGTTGGACAAGTTTTTAATACATATATAATTATTCAAATAAATGAAAAAATGTATATTATTGATCAACATGCAGCACATGAGAGATTGTTATTTGAAGAATTTAAAGAAAGCTATTATTCTACTGATAGAAATATACAAATGTTACTTATACCAGCTTTAGTTGAACTTACACCTAAAGAAAAGAATTTAACTATGGAAAATATTCAAATGTTTGAAAAAGCGGGTTTTATACTAGAAGAATTTGGAGATAATACAATTAAAATATCAGGTGTACCAAATATAGGATATGATATAGATTATACTGGTATGTTTAAAGATATAATAGATGAAATTTTAGGTGTTGTAAAGACTGAAAAACAAGAAAAGGAGCATAGATTTTTAGCAACACTTGCTTGTAAAGCAGCAGTAAAGGGAAATATGAAGTTAGATAAACAAGAGCAAATTGAACTTATAGATAAAATGGTAAAATTAGAAAATCCTTTTACTTGTCCTCATGGAAGACCAACGGCTTACGAAATAAGCAAATATGAAATAGAAAGAAGATTTTTAAGGAAATAGTATGAAAAATAAAGTTATTTGTATTGTGGGAGCTACAGCATCTGGAAAAACAGGTCTTAGTATAGAACTTGCAAAAAAGATAAATGCAGAAATAATATCAGCTGATTCTATGCAAATATATAAAGGGTTAGATGTTGGAACTGCAAAAGTGACTAAAGAAGAAATGAAAGGAATACCTCATCATATGATAGATATATGCAATATTGAAGATAAATTTAGTGTTGCAGATTTTAAGGAGATGTGCTATCATAAAATAGATGAAATAAAGAAAAGAAATAAAAATGTTGTTATTGTTGGTGGCACGGGACTATATTTTAATGCAATAGTATATGACATGCAGTTTAGTAATGAGGAAAATGTGGAAAAATATAGAGATAAATTAACAGATAAGCTAAAAGAAAATGGTAAAGAATATTTGTATCATGAATTAATAAAAATTGATCCTAAATCAGCAGAAAACATTCATCCTAATAATACTAAACGAGTTATAAGAGCACTAGAAATAGCAAATAATTCTAAAATGTTAAAATCTGAACATATGTTATGTGAAAAAGAACGTTTATCTAATTTTTCACATCCAAAATATGAGTTCTTTGTTTACTATATTAATTATCCAAGAAAAGAATTATATGAAAGAATAAACAAAAGAATTGATATTATGGTTAAATCTGGACTTTTAGATGAAGCAGAAATGTTGTATAACATGAATTTAAGTTCAGATAATACTTGTATGCAAGCAATTGGTTACAAAGAATTTTTTGACTATTTTGAGGGTAAAATTTCTTTAGATGAAGCAATAAGTAATTTAAAAAAGGCAACAAGACATTATGCAAAAAGGCAGGTTACTTGGTTTAATAATAAGTTAGAATGCAAGAATTTAGAAAAATATGATGATAAGTTAGAAATGGTAAAAGAAATAATAAGGGATAGTAATATTTTTAAAAAATAGAGGTAAATATATGAGAAATAATTCTGAAACTTCTAGTATTAAAGAAAAATATTTTGGTAATAAAAAAAATATTTTTGTTATGTGTATAATTATATTAGTTATTATAATCGTATCAATAATAATATATAAGAGTGTATTTAAAAAATCAGAGACATATACTGTTGTAAATGGTTATGTTGAAAAATCAAACGATACACAGGGGGTTGTCATAAAGCAAGAGCAGCTTATTAATTTAAGCAATAATAATGCTATTATCCCTTTGATAGAACAGGGAAAAAGAGTAAGAAAAGCCGAATCTGTAGCAATATATAAAGATAATAGCTATCAAGAGTATATTAATAAAGTTAATGAATTAGATAAACAAATTGAGACTTTAATTAAAGATTTGCCACAAACGTATTCTAATGATATTTCATATATTGAAAATCAAATAGAATTATTAGGAAAACAAGCAAAAAAAACAACTTCATATATTAAAATTCAAGAATATAAAACAAAAATAGATGAACTATCAAATCAAAAAATAACTTTATTAGGAGAGCTTAGTCCATCAGGTTCAAAGGTAAGAGAATTAATAGAAAAAAGAACACAAATAGAAGAAAGTTATAAAAATTCGTCTGATAATATTAAATCTCCAATGTCTGGGTGTATTACATATAAAATAGATGGACTAGAAAATTGTACTGATATATCAAAAGTACTTACTTATACTGCCTCTGACATTGATAATATATTAAGTAAATATAAAGAGAATGTATCAAGTGATTTTGGAATTAAGGTAGTTAATAATTTTCTTGCATATTTAATAGTAAAAGTTCAAAATAATGATTATATTAAAGAAGGAAATAGTTATTATATAAGATTTACTGATAAAACTGATTTGAAGGAAACTGCAGTTTTAAGTAAAATTATTAGTATAGATGATGAAAATAAATATTGCATTTTTAAAATTACTAATGGAATTGAAAAAATCGTTGATTCTAGGATTGAAAATATTGAAATAATATGGACCAAAAAAAGTGGAATGGCTGTTCCGCTAAATGGTATAACTTTGGAACATGATTCAAATATTGGAAAAGTAACAATTATAAAGAATGGCGATTATGCAGAAGCAATGGTAAAAGTTGTTTTAGCTAACGATAATATAGCTATAGTAGAAAATTTAACAGATGAAGAGAAATTAAATAATAATGTACAAAATAATAATGAATTAGAAGTTTTTGATCAATTAGTTATAAAAGAGTAGTTATATATTGAAATGAACTTTTATGTTACGGTTTTAAGTAATGAAAGTTTATTTCAAAAACTACTCTTTTTTGTATATTTTTTATTACTTTTTTTATCAGTATATATTTTAAATTTCTCATTAACTTCTTTTACTTTAAAAAGTTTCTTTTTTTGACCTAATATAAGTAATAATTGATATACTTCAAAGCTTGTAAATAAATCATTGTCTATCATATCTAAAATAGTATGTTTATAATAAAATTCTTTTGAATCCCCTATTAATAAAGGCGTATCGATTATCTTGTTATAGATACATATATTTTCTGGTAATATTGTAGAACAAATTAAAGCTCTAGGCTCTTCATAAGTACCGTTTATATAATCTTTAAAGGTACAAATAAAAAATTTATCGTTTGTCAAATGAAATGCTGAATCGTTATAAATTAATATATTTAGCTTATTAGTAATAATTTTTAAACAAGTGTAATTATTATCATGGTATTGTTTTGAATCCATTGGAGAAAGATAGGCGATTATCCCTTTTTTTTCTGTTCTTTCAAAATTAACAACTTTATTTGCATGTTGTGATAACTTTATTCCATATTTTATACAATTATCTACTTGACTATTAGGCACATATAAATATAATGTTTTCAATAATAGCACTCTCCTATTTTTTTGAATATTATACCATAAATATATTAAAAAGTTAATACTATACAATATATTTTATAGTATAATTGCTAAAATTTTCATGTAGTAAATCTGTAATAAATTTTTTTGCTTCATTTTTAAAATTTTCTTTGTAATGATATTTGCCTATTGCACGATTTGTCATTAATTCTTTTGAATATAATTTTGGACTATTAGGAAAAGCTTCGGTGTTTATCTTATCATGTATATAACTATATGTCATAAATATTATTTCAAAAGTTATGTTTTCCTTGACTTTTGATGTTAAGAGTTCCCTCATTTTAAGTATAAGTGATTTATAATCATTTTTATAATTTTTAGTTAAAATAATTGGCGCTATTAATATATAAGGTTTATAACCAGCTTCGCATAATATATTTATTGCGTTTAATCTATCATTTAAGTTTGAAGTTTTTAATTCAAATTTTTTTATTATATTTTCAGGATTTAAACTGATTCTAGGAATTAGTCTTTCCTTATTATATATATTGACTAAGGGTTCGATATAATCAAATTTAGTTGGAAAAGTAAGTATACCTTTTTTAGAGTTTTTGAAAAAATATTCTAAATTTTCTTGTAAGTCTTCCGTTACAATATTTTCTAATAATAAATCGCTATTACTACCTATTTCATATATAGTAGTTTTATCATACTTATTGCTTGTTTTAATTAATTTATTTAGAATTTCTTCTTTATTTACAAAAACCCTTAAATATGAACATTTATTATAATTACAAACTAAATAACAATACTGGCACATAGCATAACAACCAGATGATGTGAAAGGTACCAAAAAGTTAGAAATTTTATGATTTACAGTATATTTATGCGTTTTTCTAATGCCAAGTATTAGATATTTTTTTAATTTTATAAAATCTTTATTTTTGTATGACCTAAGTTCAGGTATATTGTTATGTGATAAGATTTCTGTTTTTGTAATAGAATTATATTTATTTAATAAAAAGTTACCTCTGATATAATTATTAACTTCTCTTTCATAATATATTTTCTCAAAATTTACTTTGTTCATTTTATCACCATTATATAGTATGTGTACAAATTTCTTTAAAATTAATATCATATATTATAATGTAATAAAAATGATAGAAATGATTATAAATGCGAGAAAATAGCAAAAAATATTACATTATTATGTTTAAGTAAATAATTCATATGCATAAAAAAATTGACAAAGAATAAAATTTATAGTATAATATGGACATCATATGTTTTAAGGAGGATTTCTGTGAAGGAAGATAAAGCATATAAAATAAGAAAAACATTTATAGTAATAACATTAATATTGTTTTTTGCTACAGCTGGTATCATTGGAATATCTACTCAAGTAAAAACTGTAACATTAAACTATTATGGACAGACAACTAGTATTAAAACATTATCAAGTACTATAGATAGCTTTTTATTACAAAATAAAGTTTATGTAAATGATGATTCTCAAGTAGAGCCTAGTAGAGATAGTAAAATAGAAGACGGACTTGAGATAAAAATATATTCTAATTCAGAACTTGCTAAATTTGACGAAGAACAAGTAAAAAAAGAATACACACCTATGGTTGCTAAATTAGAAGATGTAGAGGAAACAATACCTTTTGAAGAACAAAAAAATAATAATGCTAATATAGATATGGGAACAGAAAATGTTGTTCAAGAAGGAGAAGAAGGGAAAAAATTAACAAAATATTTGGTTAGGTATGACAATAATTCGGAAATCTATAGAGCTACACTTAGTAGTGATGTAATTTCTGAGGCTAAGGATAAAGTTGTTGAAGTAGGAACAAGGTATAATCTTGCTTCTAGAAGCTCAGCTGTTACAATACCTACTTCCATTGTTACAGATGGAGGATTTAAGGAATATAATATATCACTTCCTTTAGAACAGCAGAAATACGCATATAATTTATGTCAGCAGTATGGTATACAATATGAGCTTTTCTTAGCTGTAATGTATAAAGAGAGTGGATTTAATCCTAACGCTATTGGCGGAGGAAATTCATATGGACTTTGCCAAATACATGTGTCAAATCATGCAAATTTAAGAAATAAACTTGGAGTAAGTAACTTTTTTGATCCATACGATAATATGACAGCTGGTGCATATCTTTTATCTAATTATATGAATTCTGCAAGATCAAAAGTATCTGGAGATGCTGTCGAAGTGTACGGCCTTAATGCATATAATATGGGTGAGGGAGCATATTATACATCATGTTATAGTCAAGGTATATTAAACAGAGGATATAGCAATACTGTAATATCTTTAAAAAATAGATTAATAAATAATGGAGGA
>CAZTVT010000013.1:0-22571 GCA_964617175.1 uncultured Clostridium sp. | reverse complement strand
CCTCGTATATTTACACAATATAATTATATATATTATTATTACTTTTTTCAAGTAATTTTATTAGTAAATTAATTTAAATTTTCTGATACTATAAAATTCTATTAAAAGTTTTAAAAAAATTGCTATTTTATCAATATTTTGATATAATTTATATGGTGATATTTTTGGAAGAATTAACAAATAACAATATTGATGAAAAAATAAAAAATATTTTTAAAGATAAAAAGTTAAAATTTAAATATTCTTTTAATTCAAACTGTGAAAATGATACCTTAAATTTAGGATATGTATTTGCAAAATACATATCTATAAGCGATGTTGTAACCCTAAATGGAGAACTTGGATCTGGTAAAACAGTATTTGTAAAGGGTATTGGAATGTACTTTAATATACAAGATGATATTTCCAGTCCAACTTTTACAATAGTAAATGAATATAACACAAATTCATTTCCAATTTATCATTTTGATGTATATAGAATAAATGATATGTATAACTTTCTTGATACAATAGGAACAGATTATTTCTCTAAAGGTGCTTGCTTTATAGAATGGGGAGAAATTTTAGACGAAATACTTCCAAGAAACACTATACATATTGATTTTAAAAAATTAGATGATAACTCAAGAAAGATAATAATATGGAGGAGATAGTATGAATGTTCTTGCAATAGATACAACTACTAAGACAGCTAGTGTATCTATAAAAAACAATAACACTTTATTTATGGATAAAGTCGAAAACGAAATAACACACTCTGAAAAGTTACTTCCTTTAATTGATAAAGTTTTAAATGAAGCTAATATTAAAATTTCAGATATATCAACACTTGCATGTATAAACGGACCTGGTTCTTTTACTGGTATTCGTATAGGACTTGCTACTATAAAAGCAATAGCTCAAGTAAATAACTTAGATATTTTTTCAATTAATTCTTTAGAATTAATTGCCTATACTACTTATATTAACAAAAAATTATCAAAAGATAGTTATATTATTTCTATAATCTCTACAAATAATGATAGGGTGTTTTATTGTATATATAAACTAATAAAAAAAAATAATAAAATTGATATAGAGAATATCTCAACAATAAAAAATGAATACATAGAAGATTTCATAGAAGATATTAACAATTTCATAAAAAAAATAGAAACAAATAATGATATTTTTGTTTCTGGAAATTGTATAAATACACTTAAAAATGAATTATTATCATTAAACTGTAATAAATATGACTTTTATCCTACTACTAACGATTGCATAAATATAATATCTCAAATTTTTGATACTTCAAAATACATGTTTAACACTTATACATTAAAAGCAAATTACGCAAGAAAATCTCAAGCTGAAAGGATAAAAAATGGAGAAAATTAATATTAATAAAACGAAAATATCAGAGCTAAGTAACGAAGATATTCAAGATATACTAAACATTCAAAAAGAACAAAAAATATATATTTCTTCTAAGGAAAATATATTAAACGATTTAGAGCATACAAATTTTAAATATTTTACTTTAAAATATGAAAATAGAATTATTGGATATATCTCTTTTTCACATGTTATTGATATTGAAATTGAAGCTATAGTTATAAAAAAAGATTTTCAAAGATTAGGGCTTGGAACTTTACTTTTAAATTTTGTATTTGAATTTGCAAAAACAAACAATATTGAAAATATCTTTTTAGAAGTAAGAGTTTCAAACACGCCGGCAAGAAAACTATATGATAAATGCGGTTTTAAAGAAATAAATATACGAAAAAATTATTATAAAGATAATAATGAAGATGCAATTATACTCATAAAAAAATGTTCATCATAAATTGTAAAATTTATGGTGATTTTTTCTAAATTATTGACTTTATCAATAAACAGTTGTATAATTTGCATTACATAATTTTATATATTTTTAACAAATTTGGGAGGAATTTATAATGAAAAAATTTTTTCGGCTATTTACTTTAATCTTTTTGGCTATTATAAGTGCTATTTTTATTAGTGCCTGTAATACAGATTCTATTGAAACTACAAAAGTAGAAGAAACTACTATAGCACCAACAGAAAATTTTAGTAACTATGTGGTAACTGCAGAGCTTGTAAATGTTCGAAAAGGACCAAACACTGAATCTGAAATATTGGATAGTTACTATAAAAACACATTAATAAGTGCTACAAAAACAGAAAATACAGAATGGAATAAAATAAAACTTTCTGATTTATCAGTTGCATATGTATTTGCTGAATATGTTGCACCTATTGATAATGATAATTATAAACTATATCAGCAATATCAATTAAAAGACAAAGAAAAAAAATATGCAGTAATTTCAGAAGAATACGGAAATCTACAATCATTTCCATCATCAGAAAGTGATATTTTGGCCGTATATAGAAAAAATGATACAATTGAAATTTTGGGTACTACTCAAAATGATTGGTATATGATAGAGCATGATGGCATAATTTGTTATATTTCTCCAGATATTGTAACGATACTTTCTAAATATGAGTATGACGGCTACAATAAAGAGATTACTAAGGGAGAATATAATACAGATAATTGTTCTTTAATTGGAACTTATTCAACTGGTTATTCTTTTTCTGCAGAAAATAGAGAATATAATTTAGAAAAAGCTGCAAGTAAAATGAATAATATGGTTATTGAAACAGGTGCTATGTTTAATTGGTGTCGTGATATAGGTCCATGTGGCAAAGATGATGGTTATTTAGAGTCAATTGAAATAGTAAATGGTGAATATGTTACTGGTTATGGTGGTGGAATTTGCCAGCTTAGTTCAACTCTTTGTGCTGCGTTAATAAACAGTGGAAGTGATATTACTTTTATTGATAGAAAAAAGCATGGCATTCCTCAATCTTATATTCCATCAGATTTGGATGCTACTGTATCCTACCCTGACTGTAACTTTATTGTTAGAAATGACAATCCCTACAGAATACTTATTACAACTAGCTGTAGTGATGATGACACTTTAACAGTAAACATTTATAAAATGGATAAAGTTATTGTTTAATCATAAAAGTGGCTGTAAAAAAAGACCTAACGAAAAATGAGTGAAAAAAATTCACTCATTTTTCATAGAAAAAAACAGCTATCAACTATCAAATTGATAGCTTTAATTATATAATTTAAATATGAAAAAAATAATTATATCCAAATAAATTATACACTAATATAGTTAAAGTTTCAAAATTGAAAAAATTATAGATTTTTCTTATCCAGTATATTCTTTTAAAATGCAAGTTATCGTATGTGATGAATATATTGCAAAAGTAAATATAAAACAATATGCATAAAATATATACTGATTTGTACCACTTATGTAAAAATTTAACAAACAATATGGAAAACATTCTAACTATACAGTAGCTGATGCAGAGTATGGCTCATTTAATAATTAGAAAAAAAGTAAGCCACATAACTAATTTTTTCTAACATTTTTGTTACACAAATATTACATTTTTGTTATTTAATTTTACAAACTAACATTTCATAAAAAACATCTTGAATATTTTTTTTCTTTATAATACAATATATGTAAATGTTATATATACAAAAGATTTTATGGAGGACATATGAAAAAAATTAAAGAATTAAGTATTAAAGATTTAAAAAATGAATGTATTACTGAAGAACTAGGTTTTAAAAAAACAACTGAACTTGAACCTTTTAATGGTATAATAGGTCAAGAAAGAGCAATGAATGCTATAAAAACAGCTATGCAAATACCTCAAAAAGGATTTAACCTTTACCTTTGTGGAAGTATTGGTATAGGTAAAACTGCCTATGCTTTATCTGTTGTAAATAACTTAGCAAAAGACGAACCAGTTCCAAATGATATTTGTTATATATATAATTTTGAAAATCCAAATGAACCTATAGCGATAACTCTAGAACCCGGTATGGGACTTGAATTTAAAAGAGATATGAATAGATTTATATCATCTTTACTTAATAGGCTTTCTAAGGATTTAACTGGTGATATGTACGAGAAAGAAAAGAAAAATATAATAGATAGATATGACCGTGAAAAAGAAAATATAATGAAAGAGTTTGACAAATCAACTTTTGAACAAGGATTTAAGGTTAGAAATACTAAAGATGGAATATACTTCTCTCCTGTTCATAATGGTGTAGTATTAAATGAAGAAGCTTTTAAAGTATTAGATGAAAAAACAAAAAAATACTTTGAAGAAAAGAGTCCAAAAATTCAAGAACAAACTCTACAAGTTTTAAAAAAGCTTGATAATTTAGATAAAGAAGCTAAATCTGTAATTGAAGAATGGGAATCAAACTTAACTACTTTTGCTGTTACACAATGTATGAGTGATTTAAAAATAAAATACAAGAATAATTTAAAAATTCAAAACTTTTTGTATTCTATTCAAAGTGATGTAATTAAAAATATTGATTATATAAAACAATATGAGGAGAGTAGGAATAAAACAAACACACAAAATCCTCAACCAATGATGATGCAAATGCCAAGAATGGTTATAAATAAACCTTGGGATAATTATAGAGTAAACTTATTAGTTGATAATGATAAATTAATGCATGCTCCAGTTATACAATGTAAAAATCCTAATTATTATGATTTATTTGGTAAATTAGATTTTGAAACATCGCCTACTGGAACAAAAACAAGTTATATGCTTTTAAAACCAGGTCTTATACATAAAGCAAATGGTGGATATTTAATTTTAAATGTAAGAGATGTTTTATCCAATGGCCCTACTTGGGAGGCTTTTAAAAGAGTACTTAGAAATCAGGAATTATCAATAGATAGTTCTCGTGATATTGCTCAGCCAATTACAATAGCAAGCCTAAAGCCTGAACCAGTTCCTATAAATCTACAAGTCATACTTATAGGTTCTGAAATGCATTATCAGCAATTATGTGCTATGGATGCTGACTTTAAGAAACTATTTAAAGTAAAAGCGGATTTTGACGATACTTATCCAAGAAATAAAGAAAATACTGAAAAATTAGCAAGGTATATTGCCTTTGTTGCTAAAAAATATAATTTACTTCCATTTCTTTCTAGTGCAGTAAAAGAAATTGTTGAATATAGCTCTAGATGTGCAAATGATAAGAATAAATTTACTGCTATTTTACAAGATATTTCAGATATTGCTATTGAATCTAATTTTATTGCTAATACTAACAAAAAGAAATGTGTTTCTGATAAAGAAGTAAAACAAGCATGCCAAACACGTGCTGAACGTTTCGGTAAATATAATGATAATCTAAATCAAATGATTGTAGATGGCGATATTATAATCTCTACAAGTGGTGAAAAGGTAGGTCAAATTAATGGTCTTACAATAATGATGAATGGTGATTTATCTTTTGGACATGTTGTGAGAGTTACTGCTAATACGTTTATTGGAAAAAGTGGTGTTGTAAATATTGAACGTGAAGTTGCTATGAGTGGTAATACACATTCAAAAGGTGTATATATACTATCTGCATATATTGGTGAAAAATACGCCCAAGATACCCCATTATCACTTACTGCAAGTATTTGTTTTGAACAATTATATAATGGTGTTGATGGCGACAGTGCTTCTTCTACAGAACTTTATGCTATACTTTCTAGCCTTTCAGGTATTCCTATTCATCAAAATCTTGCTGTTACGGGATCTGTAAACCAAAAAGGTGAAATTCAACCTGTAGGTGGTGTTACAGACAAAATTGAAGGATTTTTTAGAGTATGTAAAGAAAGAGGATTAAAAGATAACAATGGGGTTTTAATACCTATTCAAAATGTTAAAAACTTAAATTTAAGTGATGAAATTATAAAAGCTGTTGAAGATGGAAAATTTCATATTTATCCTATTTCTACAATAGATGAAGGAATTGAAGTATTGACTGGAATGAAAGCAGGTAAAATTTTAGAAACTGGTGAATATGAAAAAAATTCTATAAATTATTTAGTTCAAAAGAAATTAAGAAAATATGCTCAAAATTGTGCTAATTGCTAAATTATTAGGTAAATTATATTTAAAAATGTTCTAATAGTTTATCTCATTATAATTAAATATATAAACAATAAACTATTAAACTCTCACGAATTATTATTTTCGTGAGAGTTTATTCATTCATTTTTTATTTTAAACTATACTTTTATCATATTCCTTAATATACTCTTTTATTTGCTCCACATCAGATTTATATGGTTCATATCCGTTTAATACTTTTTGGGTATTATCACTACCTTTTCCAAGAATTAATAATATGGATTTTTTATCTAGGTTTTTAGCATAATTAAATGCTTGTTGTATAGCCTCTTCTCTATCTTCTATTTTTTCATAATTATCTATATATAACTTTAAATATTTCTCTATCTCATCTGATATTTTTGATACTTCTTCAATACCTGGATCATCTGCAGTAATGTATACCCTATCAGAATTTTTTCCTGCAACTTCACCCAAATTTTTCCTACGTATTTGCGCTTTTCCTCCAGGACATCCAAATACTGTTATAACAAATCTATCATTATACTCATTTTTTACAGTTTCATAAATTTTTTCAAAACTTAGTTTATTATGAGCAAAATCTACGATAGATACTATCTTTTCATCCTTTGTCTTAAATAACTCCATTCTACCACTTGTTCTTGCATTCTTTAATCCTAAATACATATATTTACTATCTATCTTTAAAATATCTGCTACTGCTATTGCTGCTAGTGCATTTTCAACATTAAATTTTCCTGGCATAGATATAACAAATTCACTATCAAATTTATCTGTTTTTACTTTAAAATGTGTACCATCAGTTTGTTTTGATATATCATATGCATAAATATCAGCTTCCTTTTTATTAATTGAAAATGTGACAATTTTCTTGCAATGTCTTTTTGCTTCATTTAATATTTTGTTACTAAAATCTGAGTCTAAGTTAATACAAGCAATTTTTGTATTTTCAAATAGTTTCAATTTACAAGAAAAATAATCTTCAAACGTTGGGTGTTCAATAGGACTTACATGATCTTCTGATATATTTAAAAATACTCCTATATCAAATTTTATATTATGAAGTCTTCCATATTTTTTTGTATAAGCTTGTGAAGACACTTCCATAACAACATTTTCTATTTTTGAATCTACTGCATTTCTAAAATGTTTTTCTATTTCATATGACTCTGGTGTAGTAAGATGTGACTCAAAATTTTCTATTCCATCATATGTAGTAAGCGATGAAATAATAGCAGTATCTTTTTTTAAATTTTCTTTTGCATATTCATCTAATATATATTTGATATAAAAAGAAGTCGTGGTTTTTCCTTTTGTACCAGTTATACCTATTTTGTTTAAATATTTTCCTGGAAAATCGAAATACATCTCTGATAAAATAGACATTGTAACTCTTATATCTTTAACTATTATGCAAGGATAATCTATATCATACTTTTTATCACTTACATAAATAGTTGCACCATTTTTTATAGCATCATTTAAATAATCAACTTTAAAAGAATCACCTTTACATATAAATATAGAATTATCTTCTACATCTTTTGAATTATATGTCATATATTCTATCTTTTTATTTAATATTTTATCACAACCATATAGTTTTAATACTTGTCCTGATTTATTTAATATATCTATATATTCACTTAATCTATATTCTTTCATTTTTTACCTCTTTAACTTATTATATATCTATATAATATAATTTTTCACCATTTTTTAACTTTTCTAAATATACCGCTCCAAATTTTTCATAATAATTATTTAAATCTGACTTCAAATATACTTTGTTAAATCCTCTTTTTCTTGCTTCATTTAATATAGCTTTATTAAGAATTTTAGAATAACCGTTCCCTCTATATTCTTTTTTTACATACATAGTAGCATACCATGGAGTAAACTCTTTTTTCTCATCTCCATCTGTATCAAATAAGGATATAAATCCTATTAATTTATCATCCTTTAATAATATCAGTTTGCAAAAATTATTTCTATCTAAATTGTTAATTATCTTATTAATTTTATTCTCTATTCTTTGTTTAGAATTCTCATTAGGTTTACTTGCCCACTCTAGATATTCTAAGTTTGCTACTTCATCTAAATATTCTAATTTATCTTTTATATTAAAAACCTCTAACATTTTCTCTCCTAATTATATATAATAAATCCACTCATTATTTTAAAATTGTTATAACTTATTATCTTTCTATCTACATCAAAAACACCATAAAATTAAAAATTTATATAAATAATATCACAATAAATCTTTTTATACTTTATTTTATCATTATATTTATACAAAAACAATAAAAAAAGATAAGAAATTTTAAAATTCTTATCTTTTTCTATTATAAATTGACTGTGTTATTATCACCTTTTGAACTCTCACTCTCACCTAGTTCATAAGACTCTTTTATAGCTTCTTCAATTTTTTCATCTAATACGTCATGTGACATTCCTTCAGATAATACCATCTCACTTATAAGAATATTTTTAGCAGTAGATAGCATTTTTTTCTCACCAATTGAAAGACCTCTTTCCATATGTCTATGAGAAAGATCTCTAACTACTTCTGCTACCTCTAATATATCACCTGATTTTATTTTCTCTACATTCATGTTGTATCTTTTGCTCCAATTAACATCATGAACATATTTAGCTTTTGGTTGTTCTAATACATCAAACACTTCATCTGATATATTTTTGCTTGATACTTCTCTTACGCCAATATCGTCAGCTTTATCCGTTGGAACCATAAGTTTCATATCGCCTATAGGCATCTTTATAATATAATAATCTTTTTCATCGCCTAACATTTCTTTTTGTTCTATAGCTTCTATAGTTCCAGCACCATGCATTGGATATACTATTTTGTCTCCTATTTTAAACATGATACATCCCTCCTTGCAAGATATAATCTTAAGTACATTAATATTATACCATAATTTCTAAAAAAAGTAAAGGAAAAACAGATAAAAATCATTCAATTTTTATCTGTTTTATGTAAAGTTTTATTCTGAATATGTATTGTATTTATATATTATATGATTTTAGTATATATTGTTCTTGAAGCCTCTTTAAAGATTGATTTATAATCTTTGCCCTTATTTCCCCTATACCTTCAACATCGTCTAGTTCGTCAATAGTAGCAGAACAAATATGTTGCAAAGACCCAAAAGCCTCAACAGTTTTTTCTATTATTGAAGGTGGCATTTTAGGCACTTTTGAAAGAATTCTATATCCTTTTGGAGATACATTTAAATCTAAAATATCAGGAGTAACTTCATATCCTAATATTTTTACTATTTTCTCTGATACTATTAAATTTTTTCTATCAATTTTCCTTATTTCATTTAATATAGTTTCAACTGTAATTTTTTTATTGTTATTATAGTCTTCTATTATTAATTTTTCTTCTTTTTCTACATTTGCCATAAGTTCTTCAAGCTGCATATTAACAATTCTACCCTCATCACCAAGTTCAATTATACTTCTTCTTACGTCAGTCTCCATACGCATTATGATTTCACTTCTATAAATACAATTTACTACTGTATCAAGAGATACTATATCATCAAATTCATGTTCACTTAATATACTCAACATATTATCAAATACTGTTTTATACTTTTCTAAAGCCTGCAAAGTCTGATTTGCACGCATTAAGACAGATTGAGTGTCATTTATAACATATCTGAAATCACCTTTAAATAAAGTAATTATTCCACGTCTTTCTGATATACTTATTACAAGTTCACCAGTCTGTTTAGCAACACGTTCAGCAGTTTTGTGTCTTGTACCCGTTTCGCCTGTTTTTATACTAAAATCTGGATTTAGCTGTACATTTGCTCTAATAATTCGTTTTAAATCACTACTTAGGATTATTGCTCCATCCATTTTAGCAAGTTCATAAATATTTGTAGATGTAAATTCTTCATCTATCTTAAAACCACCATCTGCAATTTTTAATATATCCTCACTATCAGATACTACAATTAAGGCTCCTGTTTTAGCTTTTAATATATTTTCTAAGCCATCCCTTAACATAGTTCCAGGTGCTACTAATTTTAATATTTCTAACATTTCCTCATTCATATATATCACCCATTTATAATATAACTTATTGCTTCATCTATAGTATTTATACCAACTAACTTAATTTGTATATTTTTCATACTATCTTTTGTCATTTCTACTTGTCTTTTTGATGCATATATTTTGTCATATCCCATTTTTTCTATTTCTTTTACTCTTTTTTCAAAATTATTTATACTCCTGATTTCACCTGTAAGTCCAATTTCACCAATAAATACAGTTCGTGAATCTATTGCCTTATTTTTATAATTAGAAACAATAGCCATTGCAACAGCCAAATCAACTGCCGGCTCATCTACTCTAATACCGCCAATTACATTTACATATATATCTTGTGACCCAAGTCCAATTTTACACCTTTTTTCAAGTACTGCTAATATCATATTTAATCTGTTTAAATCTATTCCATTTGCAACACGTCTTGGATTGTTATAGTACGAATGAGAAGTTAAAGCTTGTATTTCCAAAAGTATGGTAGAAGTGCCCTCTACGGTTGCAACAGTAGCTGTACCAGGCAAATTGTTCTTTTCATCTGATAAGAATAACTCTGATATGTTTGATACTTCAACCATTCCAACATCTTGCATATCAAATATTCCAATTTCATTTGTAGAACCAAATCTATTTTTTACGCTACGTATAACTCTATGAGTAAAAAATCTTTCTCCTTCTATATATAGTACTGTATCTACCATGTGCTCTAAAATCCTTGGACCTGCTATAACCCCATCTTTTGTTACATGTCCAATTACAATAACAGTAATATTTTGTCTTTTAGCAAGATACATCATTCTTGCGGTTACTTCTTTTACTTGTGATACACTTCCAGGAACTGATGATATTTCATCATCATACATAGTTTGAATAGAATCTATTATGCAAAATTTAGGACGGCTTTCTTCTATTTTATTTTCTATCTCAGATATACTTGTTTCACTTAAAAATAGAATATTATCTGAAGATACTTTAAGTCTATCAGCTCTTAGTTTTACTTGTGTTTCAGATTCTTCCCCTGATACATAAAGCACTTTACCGTGACAGCTTAAGTTATTACATACTTGCATAATTAAAGTTGATTTACCAATACCAGGTTCTCCACCTATTAAAGTAAGTGAACCTTCCACTATTCCACCACCAAAAACACGGTTAAGTTCTGTATATCCTGTATCAAGTCTTACACTCTTACTTACAACAATATCCTTTAATTTTTTTACTTCTGATTTATTATTAAAAGTATTTGAAAAACCTTTTCCAGATGATTTGCTTGATTTTGTCTTATTTATTTTTTCTTCTACAAAACTATTCCAACTATTACATGCTGGACATTTACCAAGCCACTTAGCTGATTCATATCCACATTCTTTACAAAAAAATACTGTATTTGTTGCCATTTTACACCTTCTTTATTACAAATATATTAAACAATTAATTCTATGATCTAAAAGTTTTGCAAATTCTTCTGCGTCTTCTTTTTTTCCTACTATGCTATTGTAATGAATAGGAATAGTGTATTTAGGTTTTATATAATTTGCAAAAATTGCACCTTGTTTATAGTCCATAGTATATGTACCACCAATTGGTACAAAAAGCACGTCACACTTAATATTTTCATTATCTTCATTTTGATCTGTATCACCAGGTATAAAATAGCTAATACCAGAGATTTTAATTAAATAGCCTACCCATTTATTTTCCTTTGGATGGTATTCTTTATCTATATTATATGCTGCTATTACATTAACTTCTATTTTATTAAACCTATATATTTCGTCAGGTAACACTGTAATTATTCTTTTTTCTCCAACACCTATCTTAAGTAATTTTTCTTTACAATCATTAGTTACAAAAAATATTGTATCTTCGTTTCTTATTTTTTCAATACTTTCTATGTCAAAATGATCATAATGAGAGTGTGTAATAAATACATACTTTGCGTTATGTGTTTCATTTTCTATTTTATATGGATCTATATATATATTATCATATAAAACAATTGATGAATGATATAATACTTTTACATCTTTTAACATTTTCTCCTCCTAAGATAAATTATTTTTTATTCTTTTCCCAGATTTTCCTAATAAATTTAAGAGATAAAGTTGATAAAAAGAACCCTATAACAGGTACTAAAGAGCTAAGAAAGATGTTATCAACTTTCTTTATAAGGTATGAATAGCTAACAACTACAATATATGTTAATATGCAAATACAGATTTTCCTTGTTATACTTGTCTCCCATGATTTATCTAACTCTACTCTTTTATTTCTTTCTTTTATTTTATTTACTTCATCATCAAGATTTTCCATAATTTTAACCCTCCACTATAATTTTCTGTACACTTATCCTAAGACATATAATTTATATTTTCAATACTGATTACTTTTTTATTTTCATCAAATATTATTTTAAAAACTTCTGGTGCTTCTAATTTTTTGTTATAAATTACACTATCTTTAAAAGTAACTTTAAAAACATCATCTAAAAAAACTATGTTACAAAAATATGACAAATATGCCATAAGAGCTACTCCATTAAGAACTATAACAGATTTTTTATTAGTTTCATCTAATATATTTAAAATTGTTTCTTTTATTCTTTTTCTTGTTTCATTAATAGACTCTCCCTTGTCCAATTTATAGTCATAATCTAAAAATTGATTTTGTATAAAATTATCTGGAAGTTCTTGAATAAAATCTATACCAAATTCTCTTTCATTTAAAGAATCTAAAACATTTAAACATATATTATTAGAGTTTGCTATGTATTTTGCTGTGCCAATAGTTCTTGCATAATTAGAACTATATATTTTATCTACATCTTTAAATTCACTATTTTTAGATAATATATCAGCTTTTCTTTCGCCCTCAACTGAAAGTATCATATTTTTACTTTGTTCTTTAAAACTCTTTTTTTCATAACCTATTAAATTAACAAAAGATCCGTGAATGTCTAATTAAATATATTGTTTTTTCCATACCTCACCATTATTTCAAGAATTACAATATTTTTTATTATCTCTTGACTTTTCTCTATTTACATTCCACACATGTACATTCTCCCCATGTATTATCATGCTAACCAGTTGTATCTTCAAACTTTTCTTACTTCTTATTTACTAATCTTAAATTTTATTCAACGCCATCAATACAATTATCATAAACCCACTTTTTTAAATTATTATTATCTCCTGTTTCATAATAATCTATAAGTTTAGTAAAATATTCTCCAATTTTTTCAACAGGCACTGCAATTATACCTTGACCATTTTTTATCATTTCTTTATTAGCTACCAAATTAGCAACCCTTTTATTACCATCTAAAAACATTTGACTTCTTTGAATCCAACAAAATAAATCAATACATCTTTCCAGTTCATTTGAATTTTTTAAAATTTCTTTTAATTCAGTTTCATAATCACATTCTTTTGGTAATCTAGGTCTCCAAGAAGTTCCTGTAATTCCTACACCTTTATCTCTAAATTCTCCAAGTGGAGACACATTTTGACCTTTACAGATTTCGAAATGTATTTTTTTTATATATGAAATGGTAAGTTCATCATCAATATTATCAATTATATACTGCCAAGCATCTTTTAAACCTTTTAGTTTTAACATATCATCTACTGATATATTTCCTGTATTAATATTATTCATAAACGAATATGTATCAGCAAATGTTACTGCTATTCCCTCAAGGTTAGCACTTTTGTATATATTGTCTACTAATTTTCTTTTGGCAAAGAATATATTATCTTCTTTTGACATATTATATATATTTTTCACTTTAATCCCTCCACTTTTCCTTAATTATTATATTAAATTTTGAATATGATTTTTATAATATCAATATTTTAAAATTTATTATAACTTGAATTTATAAATACTATATATAATAAACTACCCCCATGCAAATATGCTGGGGATTCACTATTTCTGATTGCTTTTCGTATCTTCCCTTCAGTTAGAATCGATTAGTTAATGGTGGAGGCGATGGGAATTGAACCCATGTCCGAATACCTTTCATACAGATTTCTACGAGTGTAGTAAATACTTAAATCTTGCTACTTATCTCAAGTATTTACAAAAAAGATAAGTAGTGTAGTCATAAGTTACCCTTTAATCTCTGACTAAAGATTAAATTCGTTAGCTAGATTATTTGATGCCTTTATATAGTTCTCTAGCAAAACTATACAAGACATAGCTGCAACTTAGGCAGCTAATGCTAATTCATTTCTATCAGCGTTTAAATTTAATTCCCGATGATTAAAGTGGCCAACGGGAGTCCACTACTCGCTTACCATACTTCTTGCATATCCGTCGAAACCTAACGCCCCCATATACAATATATATTATATCATTTTTTTTAGCTTAAGTAAATATTTATTTAAATTCTTTATACTTTATTCATATACTCATCTTTATACGATGACATTTTCCACGTTTTTAAATTTATTTCTTCTATATGTGACCCACAATATACACATTCAGCTTTTTCTAAATTAGTAAGAGGTGCTCCGCAATTAGGACAATTAAATATAAATACAGTATGAGATGTATTTTTAGGTATTTTATTTACATCATATATGTATATAAATTTACAAGTATATCTTGTTTGCGTCTTGTAAGTAGGATTTTCTTTTCTTCTACTATCATAATAGTTATACTCAAGTGTAGAAGATGTAGTAATTGTAGCAATTCCATTTGATTTTTCATATCTTTTTAACGCATGTCTATGAAATACCACATTATCATATTTAATTACTACCTTTTGCTCTTTTAAATCTTCAATTTCTTTTTCTAATGCATTATTTAAAAGTTCAAGTTCTGAATTTTTTTCTAGTTTTAGATTCTCCATTTCATTAAATATTGTTTTTAAATTTGACTCCACTAATGAAAATATAATCTCCTTGTTAAAATCTGGAAAATCATTTAAAACTTGTGGTTCAACCAAACTAGTCATGCCATTTACACTTCTAGGTGTGTTACTATTTTCTACAATACATTCATCTGAAAATTTTTTAAGTGAAGATATAGAATTTACTCCTCTTACACCTAAACTTCTTTGTATCTTTTTTAATACTATAAATACAAGAATTAAAATCACTATACTTACACCAATTATTGCACCAAAAAGTCCTAATAAAAAACTCATAATTATTTCCCCCTCGTATAATATATACTATTTCTTGCTTAATGTCAATTTAAATAGAAAAAAAGGAACTAACACTGTATATTGTTAATTCCTTTAAATATATATTTAATATATATTATTCCATTACTACAGTAGCTCCTGCTTCTGTTAAAGTTGCTACTAATTTTTCAGCTTCTTCTTTAGCTACTCCTTCTTTTATTGTCTTAGGAGCTGCATCCACTAAATCTTTAGCTTCTTTAAGTCCTAAACCTGTAGCTTCTCTTACTGCTTTAATAACAGCTATTTTAGATGCACCAGCATCTTTTAATACTACATTAAATTCTGTTTTTTCTTCAGCTGCAGCACCAGCAGCAGCACCAGCTCCAGCAGCTACAACAGCAGCAGCTGCAGATACTCCAAATTTTTCTTCAATAGCTTTAACTAAATCAGAAAGTTCAATTACTGATAATTTTTCAATTTCTTCTACTAATTTTTCGATTTTTTCCATTTTAAATTCCTCCTTAAAAATCTTTTTTTAATATTTTATATTACGCATTTTCTTCCTTTTTTTGTCTTGTTTGATCAAGAACAACAGCAAGATTACGTATATTTCCAAGTAATGCTGATGCAAGCATAGCATATAGTGTTTCTTTTGATGGTAAAGTAGCAAGTTTTTTAACTTCTTTAACATCAACCATTTTTTGATCCATTACACCTGCTTTAATTTTATAAAATTCACTATCTTTAGCATAGTTATTTATAACTTTTGCTGGTGCTATATAATCATCATAACCTATTGCAACAGATGTTGGTCCTTCAAGAACTGCATCTAGTCCTTCAATTCCTGCTTCTTTAGCAGCATAAGAAATTATAGAATTCTTAACTACCATGTATTCACAGTTATTTTCTCTAATTTCAGCTCTTAACTTAGCATCATCTGCAACATTGATACCTCTGTAATCAGAAAATACAATCATTTTTGCTTTTTTAAATTTTTCAGCAAGATTTTTAACTTGCTCTTTTTTAGCATTTAATATTTTTTCACTTGGCACTTTTATGACACCTCCTTAAAATAAAAGTTTCTTATCTAGACACCTACTAAGTTACATAGTGCAAGATAAGAAACTTTTTAACCGTTCTTTCTTTGTATATAACCTCGGTAGGATTTGTGGACAAGCCACCTACTGTCTAGGGTTTAATATATTTAATTATTTAGATGTTGGATTTATTTTTATACCAGCACCCATAGTTGTAGATATAGCAATTGATTTTAAGTATGTTCCCTTAGCAGCTGCAGGTTTTGCTTTTACAATTGCATCTAACAATGTCATATAGTTTTCTTTTAGCTTATCTATTCCAAAAGACACTTTACCGATTGGACAATGTACAATATTATTTTTGTCTAATCTGTATTCGATTTTACCAGCTTTAATTTCTGTTACAGCTTTTGCAACATCCATTGTAACTGTTCCAGCTTTTGGATTTGGCATAAGACCTTTTGGTCCAAGTATTCTAGCTATTCTACCTAAAGATGCCATCATATCAGGTGTAGCAACAACAACATCAAAATCAAACCAGTTTTCTGATTGAATTTTTTGAATCATATCATCATCACCAACAAAGTCTGCTCCAGCTTCTTCAGCTTCTTTAGCTTTATCACCTTTTGCTAAAACTAAAACTTTTTTTGTTTTACCAGTACCATTTGGAAGTACAACTACTCCTCTTACTTGTTGATCTGCTTGTTTACCATCAACACCTAGTCTAATATGCATTTCTAAAGTTTCATCGAATTTAGCTTTAGGCATTTTTAATGCTAGGTCTATAGCTTCAGCAACATCATATAACTTACCTGGTTCAACAAGTTTATTTGCTTCAACCATTCTTTTGCTCATGTTTTTCCCTCCTTTGGTTTTAACGAACTTAATAGTTCTCCCATAATTAATCTATAACTTCGATCCCCATTGATCTTGCTGTACCTTTTATCATAGATACGGCAGCTTCTAGAGATGATGCGTTAAGATCTTGCATTTTTGTTTTTGCAATTTCTTCACATTGTGCAGTTGTTACTTTTGCAACTTTATCTTTATGTGGCTTACCAGATCCTTTTTGTACCTTAGCAGCTTTTTTTAGAAGTTCAGCTGCAGGTGGAGTCTTTAACACATATTCAAAAGTTTTATCAGCGTAAACTGTAAGAATAACTGGGAATATTGTTCCAGCATCTTTTGCAGTTTTTTCATTAAAGTCTTTACAAAATTGCATTATATTTATACCAGTTGGTCCAAGTGCTGGTCCTACTGGTGGAGCTGGATTAGCTTTACCAGCTTGAATTTGTAATTTAACTACGTGTGTTACTTTTTTATCTGCCATCATTTTCACCTCCTTAAAATAGGATTATATTAAATATATTATATATACTTAAAAACAAGTTATATTTTTTGAATTTGATTAAATTCCAAATCAACTGTTGTCTCTCTACCAAACATAGATACTTTTACTTTTACTCTTTTTTTATCTTTAAATATTTCCTCTATTGTCGCTGAGTAATTATAGAAAGGTTCTGTTATTATTCTTACTGTATCACCAACTTCAAAATCAAGATTTATTATATCTTCTATTCCTAAAGTTTGCATTTCTTTTTCAGTAAGTGGCAAAGGTTTTTCACCCACACCAACAAAATTAAACACACCTTTTATATTTTTTACAATGTACCACGTTTCATCAGACATTATCATTTTGATTAAAACATACCCAGGAAATACTTTTTTTATTGATGTTTTTTGTTTTCCATCTTTTATTTCAATTTCCTCTTCCATAGGTATTATAATTTCCTGGATTTTATCTTGCATACCCCTATTTTCCACCATTTTTTCTAAAGTCATTTTAACTTTATTTTCATAGCCAGAATATGTGTATACCACGTACCAATGTGCCAAATCAGTATTGTTTTCTTTTTCCAAATTTACCAGCTCCTTAAATTTTTACTTTAGTAACTAACCAATTTTAATGCCAATTATATTCCATAGTTTTGAATCTGCAAATTCCAAAATCATGTCAAAACCAAGCACTATAATAGATAAAGCAACAACCAATATTAATACCATTATAGTATTATTTATAAGTTGTTTTCTTGTTGGCCATACAACTTTTTTTAACTCTGATTTTACACCTTTAAAAAATCCTTTAGCCATTTTTTTCTCTCCTTTAATTATTTTGTTTCTTTGTGAACAGTATGCTTACCACAAAATTTACAAAATTTACTTTCTTCTATTCTATCTGGATTATTTCTCTTATTTTTCTCAGTTTCATAGTTTCTTTGTTTGCACTCAGTGCACGCTAAAGTTATATTTTCTCTCATAAAAAAAACACCTCCATGTCTTAACTAACTCATATATGCTAAATTATTTTAACATAAAAAACAAAATAAGTCAACCTAATTAAAAGAAAAAGCTTCAAAAATGTCAAAAACATTTTATATTATTGTAATATAAACCAAAAATATCCAAAATAAATTTATACGAGGAGCGTATTTATTTGAAAATTATAAATCAAGGAAAATGACTGAAAAAAAGAAATACATTGTGATTATAAAGAGTATAATTTTTAATGTGATTGTGACTTTATGGGTTCTTTTTATACTTTCTATGTCATTTATATAAATTGCAGTAATACGATACGAATTTTCAACCTACCAAAGCAACTACTTTTTAATAAAAAGTTTGATACCCCTGATTAATTTAATATTGCTAGGATATATTTTTATCCTAGCAATATTTTGTTATATAAGTCCTTCTCTTACATTATAAAATAAGTGTTGTTGTACTATTCCAGCATCTTTTTTAAAATGTTTATCTGCATATTCTAAAATTTCTTTTTTCTTCATTGATCTACCATATTCTTTAAAATATAAATTAGTCATTACTCTTTCTACCCAAACATCAATTGGAAAAACTTCGCCTCTTTTGCATGAAAAAAGCAATATACAATCAGCTACTTTAGGTCCTACCCCCATAATAGTAAGTAATTTTTTCTTTAAAGCTTCAGTAGTTATATTGTCAATATTTTTTATATTTATTCTTCCATTTAAGACATCTTCTACTGCATGTTTTAAATATCTTGCTCTAAATCCGACACCACATTTTTTAAATTCATCTTCTGTTACTTGTTTTAGTTCTTCTACAGTTGGAAATAAAAAGTATTCTTCATTTTCAAAAACAATTTTTTTTCCATATTTTTCAGATATAAGATTAACCGATCTGGAAATTCTTGGTATATTATTATTCGCCGATATTATATATGACATTAAAGTTTCAAAAAAATCCTGATTTAATATTCTTATGCCACTAGTATTTCTAACAGCTTTATTTACATTTTCATCTATTTTTGATATTCTTTTTTCTATAAATTCATAATCTGTATTTAAATCAAAATACTCTTTTATTATTTCTTCTATGTTATCCATGTTATTACTTCTAACATATATTTTATTTTCAATTTGCTTTATTTTTAATACTCTATCTTTTATAACTCCAATATATTCATTTTCTTCTATCTTTCTCCATCTAAAACATTGTCCACATTCAAGAGTATATTTTAAATTAAAGTATTCTATTTTTAATACCAATTTTTGCATTTTTTCCCTCTTTCTATAATAAGTTATCTACTTTTTTCTCTTTTACAGACTTTAAAACATTACAGCTTTCTTCAAATTTTTCTAGTTCCTCATTATTAAATCTAATTTCTTTTACTTCTTCTATACCATTTTTTCCTATAACACATGGGACACCAATAGAAATATCTTCTTTGTTATATTTGCCATTTAAGTTTACAGATACCGGCAAGAGTTTCTTTTTATCTAATAAAATTGCTTCAATAATTTCATATATAGTCATAGCTATACCGTAACAAGTATTACCTTTCAGTGATGCTATTTTAGGTCCTATTTTTCTTACTTCTTCAAAAGTATCATACAGAATATTTTTATCTATCTTATTTTCTTTTATCCAGTCTAAAATATTAATATTGTAAACATAACTTCTAGAAAATACAGGAAAAGCAGAATTTCCATGTTCTCCTAAAACTAACATATTTATCTTATCTAAAGGAATATTTAACTTTCTACTTAATAAATAATTATATCTTGTAGTATCTAATAACACGCCTGTCCCTATAACTTTATTAGTATTAAAATTAGATACTTTACTTACAACATAATTCATTAAATCAACCGGATTAGTTGCTGTTACAAATATACCAGAAAATCCAGATTTTACTACATTTTGAGTTATTTCTTTTACAATCTTTGCATTAACACTTGCAAGTTCTAGTCTATCATCTACTTTATCAAAGTTAGTAGCACCTGCTGTTATAACAACAAAATCAGCATCCTTACAATCACTATACTCTCCATTTTTTACAATTATATTATTTGGTAAGTATGGTACGCAATGTGACATATCCATTACTTTCCCTTTAACTTTCTCTTTATTTAAATCTATTAAAACTATACTAACTATATTTGGGTTATTTTTAACCAAGGCACAGAAAGCAAAACTTACTCCAACATTTCCAGTGCCTATAACCACAATTTTCTTTTTATTTTCCATATAACACCTCTCAAAAAATTATATTATATATATACATAAAAGTCAAACAAAGTGCCAGTTTAAATGGCACTTTTATACTTTATATATTTACACATGTTTTATATTAGTATTTTCTGATATTTCAGAGTTTGTAGTACATAAATCATAAACCGACATATCATGTACATTTTTATTTCCTGTTATTCTAGCAAAAGTTCTAAGTTCACTATTAGTTACATTAAGGAAATTTTCCAATCTTTTACTAGCAGCATCAATTTTTAATCTTTTTCTTAAATTATCATCTTGAGTTGCAACACCCATAGGACAATTTCCATTATGACATACTCTATACTGCATACATGCAATTGCCATCATAGCAGATGATGCAATAGCAACAGCGTCTGCTCCCATAGCTATAGCCTTTGCAAAATCTGATGATATTCTAAGACCGCCTGTTATAACAAGATCAATATCTAGTTTATTGTCATTAATATATTTTCTTGCTCTATATAAAGCATATATTGTAGGTACTGATGTTGAATCCTTTACAACTCTTGGGCTTGCTCCTGTTGCTCCTCCTCTACCATCTATTGTTACAAAATCAGGCTTAGCATAAGCTATAAATTCTAAATCATCCTCTATATGTCCTGCTGCAATTTTTACACCTATCGGCCTTCCCTCTGATTTTTCTCTTAAACTATCTATTAGTTCTTTTAAATCTTCTTTTGAATTTATACTTTCAAATCTTGATGGACTTATTATATCTTTTCCTTTTTCTTTTCCCCTAATCTTTGCTATTTCATCTGTTACTTTGTCACCTGGTAGATGACCTCCCATTCCAGGTTTTGTTCCTTGGCCTATTTTAATTTCTATTGCATCAGCCCTTCTTAAATTTTCATCTGTAACGCTATATTTATTTGGTACATATTCAAATATATATTTATATGCATTTTCTCTTTCTTCTTCAAGTATTCCACCTTCTCCACTACAAATTGCTGTTTTTACTGCAGCAGAGCCTTTAGCAAGTGATATTTTTGCTTCTTTAGATAAAGCTCCAAAAGACATATGAGAAATATATATAGGACTTTCTAATATCATTGGTTTTTTAGCATTTTTTCCAATTACTGTTTTAAGTGATACACTTTCATGCTCCATAAGAGGAAATTTAGAAAGACCTGCTCCTAAAATTAAAATATCTTCCCATGATGGAACTTTTATTTTTGTTGACATTGCATCTATTATACTCTTACCAGTTACAGAAATTTCATGTATATAATCCATATATTTTTCATCTTCTGATATATCTTTTCTAAAGTCTTTTAAATATTCAATATCGTCATCTTTTTTTGTATTTTTATATTGTTTAACAGTATTTTTTTCTTCCTTATTTTCATTTTTAGTTTCTTCTTCTATCTTTTTAAATATATTTTTTGGAGCTGTACAAATCTGACATTTCCAATCATCTGGTAAATCTTCAAATTTTACTCCTTCTTTTTCTTCATCGTATTCGTATCCACAAATTGGACATTTGTATATTGCCATATTATCCCCTCCACTATAAATTATATCATAAATCTTTTATATTGCAAGAATTTTATACAATAATAGTAATTAGTACTATATTTTCAAAATAAATCACTTAAATTGGTTTTATTTTAATTTTTTTATATATACTTATACAATAGATTTTAAATATAATAGAACAAAAGTGACTTCGTCACTCCCAACACTAGTTCTACTAGTGTTGGTTCTTT
>CAZTVT010000012.1:0-22700 GCA_964617175.1 uncultured Clostridium sp. | reverse complement strand
ATAGATATTTTTATTTAACTAATATATTAATTATAATATATTTTATTATAGAAAATAAAAACAGAAACACATCATATTTATTGATAATACTTTCAAGTATAATATATGTTTTACCAGTAATTAGTATAAATTTCTTTAAAGAACTTTATATAGATTATATAGTAACATCATTAATATGTTCTCCAATTAATTTGTATATAGTATATAAAATGTTAGATGAATAAAAAATATATAATAAATTGTTAAGAAAAAATAAATAAATTTGAAAAAACTATTGCATTTTTTTTATTTATTGATATAATTAAAATATGTATGAAAGCGTAAGGAGGAAATTATGAAAAAGTCAAAGAAAATATTTTTAAGAGTTTTACCTATAGTTATGGTGCTTATGGTTGTTTTTACAACTAATATTTTTGCAGCTGGTTTTGGTGATTTTGATGCTGATAAGATTAATGTAACAGCTGATACATCTACAAATACTATAAAGACGGTTAATAGGGTTTGGGGCGTAATCTTAACAATTTTACAAGTTGCTGCTATTGCTGCTGTTGTATTTGCAGGTGTAAGATATATGTTTGCTTCAGCTGATAGTAAAGCAGACATAAAAAAACAAATGATATGGCTTGTAGTAGGTGCTATACTTGTATTTGGTGCTTCAACTGTAATAGGATTCTTAACTGGTACATTTAATGCAATGACAGGGCAAAAATAAACAAAATAAAAAAGTTATTTTAATTTAGTATATAAAAGAAAAAGTCATATTATTATTTTTAGACTTTTTCTTTTTTTATAATAAGTATAAGGAGGAGAAAATGAAAACTAATATGAAAAAATATGTAGCTATCTTTGCTTGTTTAGTTTTAGTTATATTTGGTATAAATTTTACAAGTAATAATAGTCTTTATGCAACAGATAGTACTACTCACGGGGGAAGTAGTGGTAAAATTGAAGGAGGCAGTACTACTCATAAGAGTGACAGTGGTGCTACTCATGGTGGTAGCAGTGGTAAATTTGAAGGAGGCAGTACTACTCATGAGAATTACAGTGGTACTACTCGAGAAGGTGCTGGCTCTCAAACTACAAGTTCATCTTCAACTCAAACAAAAACTGGAAAAAATATTGAAGATGCAACGGATCTTGGCACAGGAGTTTTTGATAAAAGCAATGGTGTTATTGATAGAATTGAAACTGAAGGGGGTGCTGGAACAGATAATTCTGACTGGCAAAAAAAAAGATTTAAAAAATTTAATAGTGCTTTATATAGAATATGGGGGGGTATTTTAGTTGTACTACAAATAGCTTCAATTGGTGGTGTGATTTTTGTTGGAGTAAAATATATGTTTGCTTCTGCTGATGTTAAAGCAGATTTAAAGAAAAATATGATACACTTAGTTATAGGTATGATAATTGTGTTTGGTGCATCTACAGTTATTGGATTTATTACAGGAACATTCAAAGATGTGTTTAAACCACTTTTATAACAAATATTGCTTTTTTGTTTCAATTTTGTAACAAAAAAATAAAAAAAGAAATCAAAAATAATTTTATATAGACTTTTATATAATTTATTGGTATAATATTATATAAGTTTTTAGTTGTATAGGTGGATGATGAAATGAAAACAAAAAAGATGTTTATAAATTTTGTAGTAATTTTTATTATGCTTGTTACGGTTCTTCCTGTTTTAAATGTTGCTTTTGCAGATTCACAGTCAGGCTACTATGATCCTTCTTCGTCGGGTGAAGATCCTTTTTGGGAGAAAGCAGGAAATTGGTTTGAAGATGTTCAAAAAGAGGGGGAAAACAATGTTTCTCCTATATCAATAGATGTAATTAACAAATTTATGGATATAGTTAACTATGTTGGAACAGTATTAATAATTATTGCTACAATGTTTCTTGGAGTAAAATATGTTTTTTGTAGTGTTGATGGGAAAGCAGATGTTAAAGAAAGCTTAGTCACATTGCTTGTGGCATGTATTTTCTTCTTCGGTTGGCAATATATAAGAGATATAGTTTTGCTTAATGGAACAGAGTTGATTATTGCTGATTCTAATGATGTAACATATAAAAGTATGTTTGCAAGATTGCTTGCTATAGTTACTATGATAGTAAAAGTTGCGGCAATTGCAGGAGTTATATATGTAGGTGTAAGATATATTTTTTCAGGTGCTGGCGGTAGAGCAGAATTAAAAGATAAATCAGCTTATTTTATTATAGGTATAATTTTGACATTTTGTTCGGTTACAGTATTAACAGTGTTTTCAAATGCATTGAAAGATTTATTAGAATAATAAAAAAGGAGGAAATGATATATGGGGAGATCATATTTTGTACCGCGTAGTGCTAAAGGTGAATCAAGAATATTGTATATCTTTACAATAAAATCTTTTGCTTTTACTGTTGCTTTTGGACTAATTGGAGCGCTTATATGGTATATTTTTAATAGTACTATAGATGGCTTTCCATTGGTTGCAGGACTTGTTATAACAGGAATATTTGGTAGCGTTGGCTATTGTATAGGAGCTTTAAAAATACCAGATTCCAAATTTATGGGACCTTTTAGAAAAGCTGGTGGAGAATATTTAAGCGATATTATATTAAGAGCAATAACTTTTAAAAGAAGAAAGAAAATATATTTATATAATGTAGACAGAGGAGGAAAATAATATGGGACCTTTAGCTATACCTATTATAATGTTAGTATTACTTGGAATTTTTGGAGTGTTTTTTTTAGTGGTTACTAAGAAACAAAAAGAGGGATTAGACAGAAAAGATAATAATTCTAGAGAAAAAAGCAGTAAAAATGATAAAACTCATCATGAAATGAGAAAAGAAGATGTTTTTCATTTTATGGAGTTTGATGAAATATCAGACAATATGATTATACAAAATAAAGGTACTAGATATACAATGATGATTCAATGTAAAGGTATAAACTATGACCTTATGTCAGATGTTGAACAGTTAGCAGTTGAAGAAGGTTTTATAACATTTTTAAATACACTAACTTCTCCTATTCAATTATATGTACAAGCACAAAATCTTGATCTTAAAGGTACTATAAAAGTATATAAAGAACATGTTGATAAAATAAAAGAAGAGTTTGACAATGTAAATCAAGAGTATAATAGAATAAATGAAGCTTTTGATTCTACAAAAGATGAAATAAAAAATATTGAAAGAGAAAGAAATAAAACGCTTAATGTATATGAATATGCTTCAGATATTGTTAATTATGTTGAAAGAATAAGTTTAAATAAAAGCTTATTACAAAGAACTTTCTTTGTATTAGTATCATATAATTCTTCTGAAATAAGTTCAATAGATAGATTTTCAAAAGAAGAAGTTAGAAATATCTGTTATAACGAACTTGTAACAAGAGCGCAGTCTATAATTAATGGACTTGCATCTTGTTCGGTAGCTGGAAGAATATTAAATTCAAATGAAATTGCAGATGTACTTTACACTGCATACAATAGAGATGATAAGGGACTTATGAATGTTAAAGAAGCACTTGAATCAGGTTTTTATAGGCTATATTCTACAAGTGAGGATATATTTCTTAAAAAGCAGAAGAAATTACAAGAAGAAATTGATAATGAGGCTAGAATTAAAGCTTTAGAAACTTTAAAAGAATCTATAAAAGAAGGGGAATATATTTCACCTAGAATACAGCAATTAGATATAGAAGAACAAATAAGTAAAAAAGCAAGTGAAATCGTTAGATATGAAAATGTGCCTATAGATATTAAAGAAAGAGCAAATGAGAAATTAATTAATGAATTTAGAAAAACAAAAAAAGATATTCTTGATAAGGCTGCTATTGAATATAAAGAGTTAACAGATTCTTTAGGAATAGATATGGGACTTAATAATGATATAGAAGAAACTAAAACAAATCCTAATAAAAATATAGAGGATAGAATTGATAATAGCAGTAATATAAATGAAATTAAAGATGATAAAGATAATGAAAAAGAGAAAAAAATAGAAAATAATAAAAATATTGTTGAAAATGATGTTAATTTAGATATTAATAAACTAAATACTAAAACAAATAGTGACTCTGATAATAATAATATAAATTTAGAAGATGATATTAACATATCAGTTCAAAATAATGACACTAAAAATGATTTTAAAAATAATATGTTAAAAGATGACGATGAGCCAAAAGTTGTAGTAGAAAAGAAAAAAATAGAAGATAGTGCCTTTGAATATAATAATGAACAGGCAAATAGAAATAGAGATGTAAATAATTTAGATATCAATTTATCTGGTGGGTTTGATGATAGATTAGGATCTTCTGAAGATGACTCTATAATTTAAATTTGTTTTCTATGGAGGTAAGTGATATATGGGAAAAAATAAAGAAAAAAAAGAGAAGAAAAAGAAATTAAAAAAAGGTGAAGTTGTTTCTCAACAGCCACAAGATGAACTTATAAAGGCAAATGAAAATTTACCAGATAGTTTAACAATAAATAAGTCATCATTAAAAGATTTACTAGCTCCATCAGGTGTAGATGCTTCTCATTATGATTATTTGGAAATATTTTCTAAAATATCAAGATTTGCAAGAAGCTTTTACTTAACAACTATACCAAGACAAGCTACATTTCCATACTTTTTATCTGGTATATATGAATTTGGTGATGTGAATGCATCTGTATATATTACTCCTATTAATGAAACAACATCTCAAAATCAGTTAAATAAGCAAATTGTAGAACTTCAATCTGAAAGATATGTTGCTCATGATAGAGGTGATATAAATAGAGAAGCAGTGCTTTCAACAAAACAAGCAGAAGCAGAAGCATTAAGAGATCAAATAGCTGCTGGTTATAACAAACTTTTTGATGCAACAATTATTTGTACTTTATTTGCATATAATAAAAACGAATTAGATAAATTATCTGAACTTTTAGCTATGGAGGCTTCTAAAAACCTTTTAGGACTTAAAGCCGCTTGGGCTTTGCAAGAAGAAGCTTTTCAGTCAAATTTACCTTTAAATAACAATAAAATATCAAGAAAGCATACATTTGATAGAGGCTCAATGGCTACTGTTTTCCCATTTGTTAATGCGGAAGCAGGACATAATATGGGGGTACCAATTGGTATAAATAAACAAACTGGACTTCCAATAATATTTGATAATTTTAGTAGTACACTTTCAAATTATAATATGATAATATTTGGTAAATCCGGTGCTGGTAAATCTGTTACAATTAAAACTATTATGGCAAGATCTGCAATACTTATGGGAGTAGAAAACCTAGTACTTGATGCAGAAGGTGAGTATGTGGTAGTTGCTGAGGCTTTAAGAGGTATCAACATTAACATTGGTCCAAAAAGTAATACTATAATTAATATATTTGATATTGAAACAGAAATTGTAAGAGATGAAATAACAGGAAAAGAAAGGTATGCACTAAACGTTGAAAATAAGGTAGAAGACGTAACTCAGGCTCTTCTTACAATGGCAAGAGGTGCTACTAAATCTGAAGAAGTAAATGAACTTACAAAACAAATAATAGCTGAAATTGTTGCTGAGGAATATGCAGATAAAGGTATAACAAGTGATCCAAATTCGTTATATACTGGTGAAGTAATCGATATGGAAGAGGGAAATAGTTCTAAAAAGAAAAAAGATATGCCAACTGTTAGTTCTTGGTATGAAAGACTAGAAAAAAAAGCTGAGGAAAATACAAATGAAACATATCAATATCACTACGATTATTTAATTAAGGTTATGAAACAGTTCTGTAAAAAATTTGATGGTCAGATGGCCTATTTTGACGGTCAATCTACTTTTGAATTATTAGAAGATTGTCCTTTTATAAACATAAATATTTCAGAACTTGAAGAAAGATTTGCAAGGCCTCTAGCACAGCAGATACTTCTATCTTGGATTTGGGAAAAATATGTTAAGAAAAACAGCGAAGATAAAAATAGAGCAAAAAGTAAAAGGGTTCTTATTGATGAGGCTTGGATGTTACTTCCTTATCCTGAAGCTGTTGATTTCTTAAATACAATGTCAAGACGTGCTAGAAAAAGAAATGTTTCACTTACTGTTGTATCACAGAAATTCCAAGACTTCTATGAAAATAAAAGTGTTCAAGTTGTTTTAACATCAGCTGATACAAAACTATTTTTAGCGCAAGATAAATCAGAAATATCTTATCTAAAAGAAGTATTTAAGCTTAGTGAAGGTGAAGAAAACTTCTTACTTACTTGTCAAAGGGGTGAAGGTTTAATCAAAATAGGTTATGATTCTGCAATTATAGCGATAAAACCTACTCAAAGAGAATTTGAATTTGTTGAAACAAATCTTAACAAAGTTGTTGAAAATTTAAAGAAGAAAAGAATAGATTAATATTTAAAAATAAAATTATTAATCTTTCTTGCTTAGAATAAGGTGATTAAATGAAGAAAAAAACGTGTAAAATTATAATATGTGTTGCTATGTTTATGTTGATATTTTCTAGTTTTACTAGTATATTTGCTGATACTAATCCTGATTATACACCATCAGTTCAAATTGCTGAAAATGCTTTAGATACAAAAATAAAAGGTTCAGTATTATTAGATGCTTTAGCAAATATGATAAACGCAATAGCTTCACTTGCTGAATATTTGATTGGTGCTATATTCTCTGCACTAACAGGTGATAATATATTTCCATGGGCAGATAGAATAATTTTTAATGGAATTGGCTTTTTGGATATAAATTTTCTTAACCCAGCATCGAATTCTTTATTTGTTCAAAACGGACAAGATTCAATATTAGGCCAAGTAGTAAAAAGTGTATATTCAACAATATTTTCATTGGCAGTCTTATTCTTAGGAGTTGCAGTTGGTGTTATGGCTATACGCCTTGCAATATCTTCTATAGCTGCTGAAAAAGCAAAATATAAACAAGCTATCGTAAACTGGGCTACTTGTATAGTAATGCTATTTTTAATGCATTACATACTTGCTTTTGTTTTTTGGGTTAATGAACAACTAGTAAGACTCGCAAGTGGGATTTTAATTCAAACAATTGAAAGTAGGGGACTAAATTCTGTTAATTTTCAAGAAGCTTTGGATGCTGTGCTTACGCCTGAAGAACGTGTGGAAAATTTTATTGATATTGCTGAAAATTCACATCCTACGCATTTACAGAATTTAAGAGATAATGCAGATATAGCTAATACTTTTCTAACTTCTTCTGATTATGTAAAAGAAAGATTGGTATATGCATATGACCTAGGAGGATGGAATGATCAAATTGCAAATTGGGCTTCTGATCAATCATCCAATGCAAAAGATATAGGTATTCCAAGAATAGCTTATGATACTGTTGATGCTGCTAAAATTGCAAGTCTTAAAGAAAATAATAAAGATGAATATGATAATCAGTATAAAAGAGGTTATTTTGATGGGGATGCTAATTCTAGTGATACTGGTGGTAATATAATAGGAAGCATTGCTGGAAAGGTGAGACATATTTATATTGATGAAAGTGTATATAAAGAAAGTGAGGACTTTAGAGTAGACTTAGCATATTATTTAGTACTTATGAATAAAAGGGGAGACGGTGCAGAAACTTATTGGATGTATAAAGATAATCCAAGTGAAAAAATTAATAATGGAACTAGTCCAACTAATTGGGATGTAAAAGTAGATTTTGCTTCTTATTTCATAACTGCGATTGCAGGTACACCTTTTCTGATAGCTAGGGGAGGCATTGAAGCATTAGCAGAAAATAATGATACTGTTGATGAAATTCTTGCTAATTATTCACTTGCAGAGTTGAAAGAAATGATTTCTACATCAGCCCAAACAGATGTCGTTAATCAGAGGATGAAATGTGACAGGTGGATTTTTTCAGCTGCTGTTAATAAGGGTGCATTAAGTGCTTCACCAACTGATATAATTGCTTCACTTGGTTCATTTTTTAAACAGTCTGCATATGTATATACAACAAAAGAAGTATCTGAAGGAACAAATGAAGAAGGTAAAAAGACTGTTATAACTGGTTGGAGAGCATCAGAAATTTCTGTTACAGGAGCCTTGTTATACGCAATATTCATATTCCAGTCATGTATGTATTTATTAATGTATGTAAAAAGATTGTTTTATGTTATGATGCTTTCTATGTTTGGACCAATAGTTGTAATATATGATTTCTTTATGAAGTCTGCAGGTAGTTAAAGGGGGGAGAAAAATGTCAAAGGGTGCTTTTAATACATGGATAAAAGAACTTTGTGCTTTAGTTTTTGTACAAACAATACAAGCTTTTATATTAGCTATAGTTTTAAGTATAATACTTACTTTTCTTTTTCCTGAATTGAATGAGCAAGGTATAGCTACTGTTACATCTCAAGATCAAGTATCAGCATTGGGTGTTCTTTGTATTATATTACTTACTTCCTTAACAAAAATGGAACAAATAACTAAGAAAATATTCGGACTAGAAAGTGGAGTATTGCAAAATAAACCACCACATGGTTTGGCTGCAACTATGCTTGCTTTAAAGGCTGTTGGTAGAGTTTTTAATAATGTTCCAAAAATGGTTGGAGGAATTGGTAGTGCTACTTTAGGAGCAGGGCTTGATAAGAAAAAAGCACAATCTGCTATGCTTGCAAAACTTCAAAGAAGAGGCTTAGATAAAAATGGAAATCCTGTAGGTGTAGCTGAACCTCAAGTTAATGCAACTGCTAGTGACGATACATCCACATTACCAGACAGTAGTGAATACTATAAAAAAGCTAAAGAAGCTAAAAAAGCTGGCGATATGGACGGGTATCGAACTAATATGGGGATAGCAGCTGGAATGAATAAAGTAAAAAAAGCAATGGAAAAAAATATCACTTCTTCTGCTGTACCTTCTCCATCATATACAGATAAGGATAAAGATAATTATTTGAAAATTATGGAGCAATATGATGATGCTATTTCCAAAGCAAAAGAAAAACGAAGACAAGGATTAGAAAATTTGGCTTCTGGGGCAGCAGAAACTTTAGGTGCTGGAATTGGTGGAATGACTGGTTTATCTATTGGCGCAATATCTGGACTTGCAACGGGTGACTTTGATCAGATACCAAAGGCTGCTGCTTATGGTATTGGCGTTGGAGATGCTGCTGGTGAAAATTTAACAAAAGCAGTTTCAGCTGCTGCAAGTGGCATTAAATCTAGGGCAAAAGTAAATAGTAATTTAGATAAGCAACTAGCTCAAATGGAAAGAAATTTAAAAATTAATAATGAGCATAGGAGTAGTCAAGCAAAGAGAGTAAAAAATATAACTCAAAAAATAGAAAAAGATATTGGTTTACAATAATATAAATAGGAGGAGTATATATACTATATTGCTGTTTTGCAATATAGTATATATGGTATTATAGGTATGAAGTTAGTAGATATAGAAAGATTAAATTCTAAACAAAAATTATTATTTTTGGCCACATGTCTTGTTTTGTTAATAGTAATATCAACAGTTTTAATGTCTCTTAGATTAGGATATGATGTTATTGATTACAAAAAAGAGAATGCATATACTTTTATTTTTAATTCTACAGAAGATAATGATAGAAATACATATTGGACTTTAAATAGTATTATATTACCGTTTTTAGAATCATATCAAACTGTGGAAAATATGGATATTAGTGATTTAATTGAATATAAGTATGATGGCTATTCATTAGATGATTATTATAAAGCTTTAGATACTGATTATAAAAAATATTTAGGTAAGAAAAAATATTTAGAAGTTTCTAAAAAAATGATGGAAAAAATGGTAAGTAGAAATGAAAATGGATTTGTGCTAAAAAAAGAAGATTTAATAAAAAGAATATATAAATTAAATTTATATGATAACGCATATCTTTGTGAATTAAACACAGTGGACAAGTCATCTACTGCATATATTGGTATAATACTCGATACCGAAAAAAGTAAGTATAGTATATTTTATATAGAATAGGAGGCTAAGCATGGAAGATTTAAATAAAAAGGAATTTAATTTCACAGTTTTGTTTATTGTAGTTTTTGCTATTGCCTCTATTATCGTATTACTTTTAATTTGGTGGCCTAAGGGAAATACTAAATCGGAAAAAATAACCAAGTATACGGCTATTACAGATGGTGAAAATAAATGTTTAAGTATATATATGTCAGAATTAAAATATATTTTAAATTCTGATCATTGTGATGAATTATTTAAAAAAGTGGATCCTGATTTTTTACAGTCTAATAATTTAAATAAAGATAATTTTGAAGAGTATATGAATGATATGAAACTTATAACTAAGAATCCAGTTTTTAAGGATACTAATATATCTAAACAATTAGATGGGACTTATGTGTATAGGATTGGATATTTAACATATGGTGGCTTAAAAAAATATGTTAATGTCATAGAGACTAAACCATATGAATATACTGTATCTTTTGAACAAGATAAACTACCCGTAACAATTAGTAATACATCGTCAATTACTGTTGATGGAGTATTTTATGAAGTAAAAATATCAGAAATAAGAGAAAATGGAATAACATACAAGCTTACAGCTACAAATAAAGGTGATAAAACTGTAGAGTATAATTTTAATAATATAGATAATGTTATAATTACATTAGATGATAAAACTAAAATTAAAATGGGAGCTGCAGTTATATCATCAGAAGATGATATTTTAACTCCAAATGGAACTTTTAATAGAGAATTTTTCTTTTCAATCGGAAGTCAGTATATTGAAAAAATAAATACGTTAACTCTAAATTCAGTAATTGTTGATGGAAAATCAAATGTAGTAAATATAAATTTAAAACAGTAAGGAGGAAGATATGGAAGATAATGAACAAAATAATGCAAAAAAAAATCAACCTTCTACTGACGCTAATGTTAATCCAACAGGAGGCATAAAGCAAGCTGCAAAGAAAAAAGCTAGAGATTTTATAGATGGTATTAAAGAAGCTGCTTCGAGAGGTTTAAAAGCATTGTGGTCAGTTTTACCAATGCAAGTAAAAATTGTTGTAATTGTTATAATTGTAATTCTTGTATTAATAATGGCTTTATTACTTATGGGTATGATGAGCGAGAGTACTAATACTGTAACTAATAGTGTATCTAATTATTTAGATTCTGCTGAGGTAGATGAAGATGCAAAAAAAATGTATGATGATAAAAAGAGTTTACTTAAATTAAAAATAACAGATATAAATGCTATGTATAAAAAATTTTTAGAAGATGATTTAGGCGGCTTTGAAACCATGAACGCTATGCAGTATGAATTAGGTACTAAGGAGTTATCAGAAGAAGAAAAAGAAAAAAGAATCGTAAATATCGATGATAAACTACCAACATATAAACATATACTTATGACTGAAAAATATAACTTTAATTTAATAAAATGGAAAAAATATACTCATGGTGAATCTTCTGGAAGAGATCTTAAAGATTCAGAAATTCAGGAGAATAAGGAGTTGGGTCTAAAGTTTCCAAAAGATAGTGAGAATACTAAAATTGATAAATTTATTGAGATGACAGCGCCATATTTACAAACTTGGTATATACCTCTTGCAATGAATACAGCACAAATTGTAAACGGTACCGAAGAAGATTCAAATAGAAATCCGCAGTTTTCATATAATATTATTAAAGAAGCATATAGTAATGTTGTTGTTAATTGGTATGAATTGCAAGAAGCAAAGGTCGTAACTAGATATGAAACATATAGAAAATATATACAACATGATGTGATTAATGAATTTAAAATTACTGAATATAAAGACAATAATGGAAATACGAATGCAATGATTAATAGCGAAAGTATAATTTGTAATACTGAACTTGAAGATTATAAAGATATAGATACCTCAACTGATACTGGTCTGGCTGGTGGCAAAAAAAATCCAATGAAAGAAGAATTTGTTAGTAAAAATGTTACAACTAAAACAGCTTATTATATGGAAAAAGCAGAAACTTTTGATTTGAAAATTATAAATAGCTTTAATTATCAAGTATATCTAGATAGTGATGTTGATGCAAGAATAAATGCTGACAGTGAGATTCCTGTTAGTGAAGGATTTACCAAATCTCCAGAAAATGAACAAAATAAGGGATCTTCTCTATTACAGGTAGCCTCACCACGATCTTTTTCTAGTAAGGAAGCAATTCTATCATACGGACCACTTGCACAAGCAAAAATAACTGCAAAAGGTTCAGTTGCACAAGCTACTTCAAATGGACAAACTACTACTTACACTTATAGAGTGGAACTTCCTAGTTATATAACATATGACAGAGAAATTTTACATACTGTTACTAGAGTATGGAGAGACAAGCTAAGTCAAACAGGTTCTGAAAGTAAAAAATATACGATTGATGATTTAGTTGCATATAATGAATCTGATGATAGAAAAGAAAAAGTAAGTGCTACTGAATTATGTGGTGAGGGATATGTTGGATATTTTGGTAGTGGAAGTGGTAATGTAAATTCAACGCCGGCTACCGAAATAAAAATAAATGGAAAAACATATCCTGTATTTAGTCAAGGAAATTATGGTTCTACAAGTCATGGAGGTTCTAGTATAGCTACGGCTGGTTGTGGACTTTGTTCTATAACAACCGTAATTGGTGGATTAACAGGACAAAAAGTTGATCCAGTTTCCGTTGGAAATAAAACTGGCTGGAGTGGTGCCAAATTTATTGCACAGTATGCTAGTGATTTAAAACAATATTATAATATTGATAATACGTATAGAGCTTGGGGCAGTGGTATGCCAAATCAATCGGATACAAGCTTAGCTCAAAAGAAGCAAATTTCTAAGACTGAGATAGATGCAAATCTAAAATCTGGTAATCCAGTAATAATTCAGGTTAAAGGTGAGATAGCAAGTAATTTTGGTACTACTAGTGCTCACTATATTGTATTACTTGGTTATGAAAATGGAAAAGTAATAATAGCAAATTCAGTTGCAGGAATAAATAGGCAAGAAGCAGATTTAGATACTATACTTTCAGTAATGTATGATCAAGCAGTATCGGATCATGGTTATATCTTGATAAAAGGTGATAAGAAAAATAATTCTTCATCAAATGCTATAATTGAAGGAGCAACTGTTGGGGCAGATGCAGCTACAAATACTACTACTGCTGGTAATCAACCTTCATCAGAAAATGCAGAAGTATCTAAAAAAATGCAAGAAATGATAGATTTTGCAGTATCACTTGAAGGGAAAATTAGATATGGTACTCCTCCTACAATACCAAATACAAAAGAAGGATTAAAAAATATATCTCAAACTGACTGCTCTGGTTTTGTATCATCACTATATAACATATTTTTTGGAGTTAATATTGGAAAATATAATATAACTGATCTTATTGCTACTGCACCTCAAATTAATGAAAAAGGATTAAAAGGAAAAAGTTTTACATATGATAAATCAAAAGGTGCTTCACAATTGCAGGTTGGAGATGTCTTGCATAATCCGGGACATGTTACTATGTATATAGGTGAATATAATGGCGTTGCAAGTCTTATATCTCAAGGTCAACAAGGAGACCCTTGCATTAGACCTTTATCTGATTATAATAATAAAATTGACAGTTATGCTAGATATGTTAATAGTACAACTGTTTTAGGAACTAGTGATTCATCTGGTTTATCTGGTGGTACTTGTAACACCGAAGCAGGTAATTATTATAGGGATATACAAAATACTGATGGATTAAATAGAATAGATTTTATGAATTCTAATCCTGAAATATATAAAAGATATTTAAGAGATGGAGCACCATATATGGATTATGTTGGATATGCTAGGTCAAAATTAAACCTTTCATACTGGCAATTAAAAGAATTATTTCAAAAGGTATATGATGAAAAAGAAACTTTACCTTGGGTATATGGAGCAACACTTGGATTTGAAAATACGTTTTTAAATAATAAAAATGGTGTAGGTAATGCATCTGGTGAAGGATTAAATGCCATGGCTGAAGAAGCTATAAAACTTGCTCAAATGAATAATAATACTGGAGTTTGGCATTATTGCTGGGGAGCTGCTGATGGTTTTCATCACTCTAACGCAAGATTTTTATTTAGTACATTAGATGAAATGAATAAATATATAGAAATTGGTAGTTCTGCTGGACTTGATTGTAGTGCTTTTGTAGAATCTATGTATAAAGCATATACTGGTGTAGATATTGATCCTTGGCGGAGCAGGAGCATCAATGGTTAGTTATGCTAGAAATCATAATGGACAGGCACTAGAAGGAGCTGAAAATGTTACAGTGCAATATCATGATACTATTGATGAAAATATCCAAGTCGGTGATGTTCTTTGGATGAGCGGACATGTGGGATTATATGTTGGTAGAAGTGAAAATGGCGCTTTGATGACAGTAGATCATGGTGGTTCTGGTGCTGCTTTAAATTGTAGTCTTGCTTCTGGTGATGGTTGGACAGGTCCTAAATATAGAGATGGTTCATTCTTTACAGGATATATTCATTATGAAGGTATTCCATCTTTGGCTACTACTGGTGGAACTGGAGTTTCAAGTGGAGAATTTTTGATAACATCTGGATATAAGAAAGACAATAATTATAAAGGTACAACATATAAACTTACAAATTCAGAGAGAGCTGAATTAGAGAAAATTGTTACCGGAGAATATGGAGGAGACTATGAAGGTTCAGTTTTAGTAGCTCAATGTTTAAGAGATTCATTAGTAAATGGACTAGCATCAAGCCCTATGACAATAAAAAAGGATTGCGGATATGATGGATATAATACTAATATAACTGAAAATGCTAAAAATGCTATTAAATATGTATTTGACGAGGGGGGATCCGCTATTCAGCATCGAATATATGTATTTTATGCGCCGAATATCTGCTCTTCTGCATGGCATGAATCGCAAAACTTTATTTATCAACATAATAAAAATGGTTGTGTAAGATTTTTTGATTATTGGAATTAATAGGAGATTGAAAAATGAAAAATTATATAAATAAAAAAGGGGCTAAAAAGAAAGCCCCATCTAAAGTAAGTTATTCGTTAGAACAATTAGAACAAATAAAAAATAATCAACAAGTTGTTGATATATATGTAACAGACATTGATGAAAGCCTTAATATGATTGGTAAAATTGGAAATAATATAAAAGCTATCATACCTAGAGATGAAGCATCAAGTGTAGTTGGGGATGATGGTCTGGTTGAAGAAAAATATATTATTAACAAAAAAGGAAAAATTTTACATGTATGTATAAAGGATATAATAAATGATAATGATGAGGTTGAAATCATAGCTTCAAAAAAAATCTTGGAATTAAAAGTTAGAAAATGGATGTATATGCATTTAAAACCCGGAATGAAGTTAAAAGGTGTAGTTGTAAGCACAAATAATTATGCTGCTTTTGTAGATGTTGGCGGCGGAGTTACGGGAATATTAAAACTTGAAAATATATCAGATATATTATTAAAAGAAGCATCAGATATACTTCATGTTGGTCAAAGAATAGATGTTATTGTAAAAAAATTCGATAGAGATACAGGAAGAATAGAACTTTCATATAAGGAAATTTTAGGAACTTTTGAAGATAATATCACTAAATTTAGGGAAGGTGATATTGTAGAGGGCACTATAAGAAATAGGATAAAATCAGGAATTTTTGTTGAAATAGCACCTAATGTAGTAGGACTTGCAGAACATATTAATGGGATTGAATATGGACAAAAGGTATTGGTTAGTATAAAGCGTATAATTCCAGAAAAGAAAAAAGTTAAATTAATTATTATTGGTTAATAATTTATGGGGGACATATGAAAGAAAAAAAATCAAATATGAACAGTAAGAGTAGAAGAATTTCTATAATAACAATATTTTGGATTGTATTTTTTGTATTGTTTGTTGCTATAATTTCTTGGATAATTTATATTATTAATAAAAATCAGAATGAAAATGAAATTAAAAAAATTGACTCAAGTATTCCAATACCCGAAGGTTTTTATTTCGTAGGTGGAACAAAAGAAACAGGATTTGTTATATCAGATAATAAAGATGATTACAAAAAGGGCATCTCATATGAGTCAGCAAAAGAATTAAAAGGAAATCAGTTTGTATGGGTACCCGTAGAAAATCCAGTTGCAAATAATATAGATGATGTAGTTAATATGGCGGAAAATAATAAATTCCCGATAGCGTATAAAGATGGAGAAAATTATGTAGGAGTCCTATATAGATTTATGAATGATTATATATATAGCCCTATAATTGATAAAGTTGAAATAAGAGAACCTACTGTTTTAACAGGAAAAATATATGGAGATTTAGAAGAACTTTTAGAAGGTTCTACAGGTGATTTATATCAAATCTCGTTTAATAAAATGGTTGAAGGCGTTACAAAGCATTCAGGATTTTATATTAGTAGATATGAAGTTGGAAATTTAACACTTGCTAGTAAAAATGAAGGAAAAGTTGTTTCAAAATATAATCAAAGTGATATTTCAAAATCTTCTTGGTTTAATATGTATAAATCAATAAGAAATATGTATGATAGAGATGATATAACAACTGAAATGATATGGGGATGTCAATGGGATGCAACTTTAAGGTGGATAGTAGATACTAATAAATCTTCTATAACATATGATAATAAACTAAAAGGTAATTTCTATAATACAAAACTTAATACAGGCACAAACAAAGATTACGTTATTAATAATATTTATGATATGCTAGGAAATGTAGCTGAATGGACGCAAGCAGGAGCTAACGAAGAAGCTAGAGTTGCTTATGGAGGAAACTATTCTAAAACTACTTCAATTGATGATAAGGATTATGAAACACCATCCTATTTGATGAATTTTTTAGGAACAAGAATGGTGTTATATATGAATTAAATAAAAAGTTTACTTTGTAAGTATTGCAAAGTAAACTTTTTTGAGGTATACTATATATATAAATAAATATATTTTAATATTATATATTTATTTTTTTTGATTGTTATATATATTTAATTATTATATATAACTGTTATAAAAGTTAAATTTTAAATTAAATTTAAGGAGAGATGAAAATGGTAAATGATAAAGAAGTAAAAACTGCAGTATCGCCTTTTGCAGTAAGAGAAAATGAGGTAAAGGTGTTTGATGGTAAAGAAGGTTTTGCTTCAATAAATCAAGTAGTTTTTAAAATGGATATGGGATATATAAATGAATCTCATATAAAAGCTTTAGAAGTTGTTAACGAATTTGGATTTATAACTTCAAGACAATGTACACAAATATTAGATTTAAGAGGAAAATTAAATGATATAGAAGAAGATAAAAAACAAACTAGAGTTGCAAAATGGCTTGAAGATTTAACAAAATCAAAAGTTATTTCAAGATATTATTTTCAAAGTGCTTCTGGTAAGAGTTCATATAGAGTATATTCAATGGATAAAATTGCAACATATATTTTAAAACAAAGAAATATTCCAACTGTATGGCAACCAACTGATAATACAAAACCTGCATATTCTGTAAAAAGAAAACTTGCTGGAAATCAGATAATTATTGCATATATGCAAAAAGTAGCAGCATTTAAAAGTACAAATCCTAATGTTTTATTATATTCAAAAAAATATAATGTTAAATTTAAACCAACAGGAGGCCTTGTAGTTTTGAAAAATTCAACAGAAGATGAAAATTTTGTATTTGAAGTTGTAAGAAGAAATGAAGATTGGAAAAATATGTTTGCTGAAAAAGTACAACTTTATTCAGACTTTTTTGAAAACTTTACAAAAAATGATGCAGGGTTTTATAACCCACCAAAAATTATTTTTGTAGGTGAAGATATTCAGCATACAGCTGAAATGTTTAGAATTATAAAAAAGGTAAGTAATTATTTAAAAGATGAAGATATGTACTTTACAACTGAATTAAAACACTTAGATGAAGATTTAACTAAAAGTATAAGTGTATTTGAATTAGATAAAGAGACTAAGAAATATAAAGCTGTTATAAAAGAACTAGATATATTAAAACCTGGTGAAAAGAAAGCTGATGAAAGTAAACTAAAATTAGATATGAAGTTTAATTCAAATATGATAGTAGAATAAATCATTAAAATGCACATTAGATTAGTCTAGTGTGTATTTTTTCTTAATTTCTGTCAAAAATTATTCTATAATAAAATCTTTACAATCACCAAAAATAATGTTAAAATATAGTTGAAAACAAAGGAGCGTGATGTAAGTGCCAAAAGCAGTAGGACTAGGAGAAAGTGATTTTAAATCACAAATACAAAGGAATTTATACTATATAGATAAAACAATGTATATAAAAGAGATAATAGATGATACAAATAAAGTAATGTTAGTAACAAGACCACGTAGATTTGGAAAAACATTAAATATGAGTATGCTGAAATATTATTTTGATATAAATAAAAAAGAAAGTAAGGATATATTTAATGGACTAAAAATAATGGAACAAGATGAAAAATATACATCAAAACAAAATGCCTATCCATGTATATATTTAACACTAGCAAATGTAAGAGATAGAAATTACAATTCAATGATAATGTCAGTAAGAACAGCAATTCATGAAATGTATCAAGAGCATATGTATTTATTAGATAGTGATAAAATATATGCATTTGAGAAAGAAAAAATAAATGATATATTATACTCAAGAGAAAGTGAAGAAGTGTTAAAAACAAGTATAAAAGATTTAAGTAGATATCTATCAAGGCATTTTGATAGAAAAGTTATACTACTAATAGATGAATATGATGTACCATTACAAAATGCATATGTAGAAGGGTATTATGAAGATGCAATAAGTTTCTTTAAACAATTTTATGCTTCAGCATTTAAGGATAATGAGTATTTAGAAAAAGCAGTACTTACAGGAGTATCAAGAATAGCTAAAGAAAGTCTATTTAGTGGACTTAATAACTTAATAGTATATACAGTAATGGAAAATAATTTTGCAAGAAGTTTTGGCATAACAAGTGAAGAAATGGATGAAATAATAGAAGATTTTGAAGTACAAGAAGAAAAAGAAGAAATAAAGAAATGGTATGATGGATACAAAATAGGAAATACAGATAACATATATAATCCATGGAGTGTATTAAATTATTTGCAAGATAGAAAATTGATACCATATTGGGTAAATACAAGTTCAAATGATATTATAAAATTAGTGTTAAAAAAATCATATACAATAAAAGAAAAAATAGAGAGATTGTTAAAAGATGAAGAGATAGAAGTAAAAGTAAATTTTGATACAATAATAAAAGGAGTAGAAAAAAGAGAAGACAATATATGGGGATTATTTATAGGAACAGGATATTTAAAAGTAACAGAAGTAGTAGATAGAATAAATAATGTGTATAAAGTAAAAATACCAAATTATGAGATAAAATGTTTGTTTGAAAATATAGTACAAAATTGGTTTTTAGATAAAGTAATAGGAAATGATTTAAATTCAATACTAAAAGATTTGATAACATTAAATCTAGAAGAATTTGAAGATAAATTTAAAGTATTAGTAAAAGAAATGATGAGTTATATGGATGTAGGAGAAAATACAGCAGAAAACTTTTATCATGCGTTTGTATTAGGAATGTTAGTAGGATTAAAAGATAAATATTACGTAAGGTCAAATAGAGAGTCCGGTTTTGGAAGATATGATATAATGTTAGAACCTAAAGATAAAAATAGTAATGCTTTTATAATGGAGTTTAAGATATATAAAGAAGATAAAGAAAAAGACATCTTAGAAACATTAGAAAATGCAAAGCGTCAAATAGAAAAAAAAGGTTATGAAGCAGAGCTTCTTTCAAGAGGATATACAAATATAACAAAAATGGTATATGCTTTTAGAGGAAAAGAAGTGAAAATAGAAAAATATTAGTTTATCGAAATTTGCGATCAAAAATATATAAACATTATCAAAAACTATTGCAAATAAAATATTATTGATATAAAATATAGATGTATGTTAAGGAGGAAGATAATATATGATAAAAGTAGGAATTAATGGATTTGGAAGAATCGGAAGATTGGTAATGAGAGTATCTTTAGAAAGGGATAATGTGGATGTTGTTGCTGTAAACGATCCGTTTATAGATGTTGAATATATGAAATATATGTTAACATATGATACTATTCATGGTAAATATAACGCCGATATTAAAGTAGATGGAAATGACCTTGTAATAAATGGAAAAGTTGTCAAAGTATTTAATTGTATGGAACCATCAGAAATTCCATGGGGTGAAGTAGGAGCTGAATACGTTGTAGAATCATCAGGAGTGTTTACAACAACAGAAAAAGCTGAAGCTCATTTAAAAGGAGGAGCAAAAAAAGTTGTAATATCTGCGCCATCTAAAGATGCTAAAATGTTTGTAATGGGAGTAAACAATAATGAATATACTTCAGATATGAATATAGTGTCAAATGCATCATGTACAACTAACTGTTTAGCACCACTTGCAAAAGTAGTAAACGATAATTTTGGTATTATTGAAGGATTAATGACAACAGTACACTCTGTAACTGCTACTCAAAAAACAGTTGACGGACCATCTAAAAAAGATTGGAGAGGTGGAAGAGCTGCTACATATAACATAATTCCTTCATCTACTGGAGCTGCAAAAGCAGTTGGAAAGGTAATACCTTCTCTTAATGGTAAACTTACAGGAATGTCATTTAGAGTACCAACATTAGATGTATCAGTAGTAGATCTTACATGTAGATTAGAAAAAGGTGCTACATATGAAGAAATAGTTGAAGCAATTAAAAAAGCATGTGATAATGAGATGAAAGGTATAATGTCTTGGACTGATGAAGATGTAGTATCATCTGATTTTATATCTGATCCTCACACATCTATATTTGATGTAAAAGCTGGTATACAACTTAGTGATAATTTCGTAAAATTAGTATCATGGTATGATAATGAATGGGGATATTCAAATAAAGTTGTAGATTTGATAACACATATGTATGGCGTAGATCATAAATAGTTATTAAGTAGACTAGCTTTTTAAGCTAGTCTACTTATAATATGAAAAAAAGGAGTTTTAATATGTTAAACAAAAAAACAATAAGAGATATTAGTGTAAGTGGTAAGAGAGTTTTAGTTAGATGTGATTTTAATGTTCCTCTTGATAAAAACAATCCAAATATTATAACAAGCGATAAAAGAATAACTGAGTCACTAAAAACTATTAATTACTTAATTGGAGCAGGAGCTAAAACAATACTTTGTTCACATATAGGAAAAACAGGACAAAATAAAAGTCTTAAACCTGTTGCAAAAAGGCTTTCAGAACTTTTAGAAAAGGAAGTGCCACTTTTAAAAGATTTTTATTCTGAAGAAACAAAACAAGTAATAGATAATATGCAAGATGGTGATGTAGTATTACTAGAGAATACAAGGATATACGAAGGTGAAGAAAAAAATGATATAGAATTTGCAAAAAAACTTGCTTCATTTGCAGATATATTTGTAAACGATGCTTTTGGAACAGCACATAGAGCACATGCATCAACTGAAGGAGTTACTAAATTTTTACCATCAGTATGTGGTTTTTTAATTGAAAAAGAGATAGCAGCATTAGATGGTAATATCAACGATCCTAAAAGACCATTAGTTGCAATAATAGGAGGTTCAAAAGTTTCAAGTAAAATAGCAGTACTTACAAATTTACTTGATAAGGTTGATACTATGTTAATCGGTGGTGCAATGTCATTTACATTTTTAAAAGCTAAAGGGCATAAAGTAGGTAAATCTTTGGTTGAAGATGATAAAATAGATATTGCAAAAGACATTATGAAAAAAGCTGAAGAAAAGAAAGTAGAATTTTTACTTCCTGTAGATCATATTCAAAGTAGAGATGCATCTGGTATCTATGATGCAGTTCTTACGCAAGATGAAAATGTAGATGAAGATTCTATGGGGCTTGATATAGGATTTAAAACTATAGATTTATATGTAGATAAAATACAAAAAGCATCTACAGTAGTATGGAATGGACCTGTTGGAATGTTTGAAGTGGAAGAATTTGCAAATGGAACAAAGAAAATAGCTGAAGCTATGGCCTCTTCTAAAGCTATAACAATAATAGGAGGAGGAGATAGTGCTGCTGCAGTAGAAAAATTTGGATTGGAAGATAAAATGACACATGTATCTACTGGAGGTGGAGCATCACTTGAACTTATGGAAGGTAAAAAACTTCCTGGAATAGAAGCATTGCTTGATAAATAAGGATTTGATATTATGGCCAAAAAAAATAAAAAAAAATACACTCTTGATAGAAAAAAATTTTTAATTTTTATTGGAATTTTAGTTATATTAATCTCATGTGTTATTGTTATAATTTCATTTAATAAAAAAGTTGAAATTAACGATGCTACAGATATTAGCAGATTAAATTCTAATAAATATTACAAAGAAATACTAGATGAATATAACAAAGTGGAGAGTAAGGAGAAGTTTTTAAATGATTATAACAATATACAAAATAGTATAGGAGTATATATTATTAATAATTCTACTATAAGTGATTCATCATTTGAAAATCTTATATCAGAAATAAATGATTCATTAGCAAAAAATAACTTTGAAAAGTTTGAACTAGATCTTCCAACTTTTTGGAATGGAAAGTGGAGCGTTAATGAAAAAGGAAAGTTAAGATTCAAAT
>CAZTVT010000011.1:0-23772 GCA_964617175.1 uncultured Clostridium sp. | reverse complement strand
CCCACGCCGACTGTGTCCTCTCTCTTTTCTCATCATTTGCATTAAGTACATAAAGCCTATATTTAATAACATTAAAATATTCGTTGCATAAAGTTTCATTACAATATTTTAAGACATTTAAATATACTTTATATAAATCTAGATTATTATAATTTTCATCAACTTCTTTTTTCATACTAAGAAGTTTTACATACATATATTTATCTAAATCATCTCTTTTATCAACACTAATCATATCCCTAGTTGGGTTAAAATCATAAAGATTAGATAAAAGAAATTTTAACGTTCTTCTTATTTGCTTATATATTTTATTTATATATAATACACTTGACTCACTAAGAGTTGCTATTTCTTCTGGACTTTTTTGAACACACCATAATCTTAAAACATCTGTACCATATTTCTTTACTACACTTGACATATCAAATATTTCATCTAGTTTATTTTCCTCGATTTTATCTTCTTTCTTTTTATCTTTTTTTCTATATTTTTTTTCTTTTTGTATCTCTTCTTCTTTTATTGTTTCATCTTTTTTGATTTTATTTTGAGATATTTTTATCTTTGGATGTAATAAAATTTTATTTATATTTTGAATTTCAAATAAACTCTTATCATCAAAGCTCAAAGTTTTTATTTTCCTAATGAAATAATCTTCATTTTCAATACAAATATTAACCTTATTAATATCAGAAGCAGTAGTATCCTCTTTATTAAGTATAGGAACACACATAAGCTTAAAAAATTCATTTAAAGTTGTTGTTCCTTTAAACAAAAACGAACATCCACATTTATCGCAAACCACTTGGCCTTGTAATATTTCCTCTGGCGTCTCTTTATACCAACTTTCAATACCCTTTGTATTAAATAGATTTTTTAATATTGATATTACTCTATCACTCATAACTTCACTTGAACATTGAGCACAATAGAAAACAGGTATAGGTGTTCCAAAAGCACTTTCATTTGAAATAATCATTTCTTTTGTTCTAATACTATCGTAAAGCTTATCTTTTATATTACTTTTTTTGGACTCTTTACAATTATTTAGTTTTGATATTATATTATCAAACGCCTCTTTTAATTTTTCTTCATCATCTATTTTCTTTATATACCATTCCTGTTCACTTCTATATATAACATCATCTTTACACTCTGAACACTTTGGCATTTTTATTTTTATTATATCAGTACAAAGTAAGCTCCCATTTTGCCTTATAATATCTACTATTTTCTTTTCTGATTCTTTATAATCTACATTTTTAAAATTATATGCAAGCATAGTGGTCTTACCATCTTTAGTTAAGTTGTTTTTTACAATTATAGCAGAATTTTCTTTTGATATTAAATAATCAACATATGTATTACCTGATGAAACTATTGATATACCAGATGAATGTTTATGATTTAAAATAACATATTCTTTTTTTGTTGGTATTACGGTTAAATCTTTAGTATTATCTAAAGCACTACTACAAGTCATGCCTACAAGTTCTTTTCCAAGTACTTTTTTCTTCACATCAAATTTAATAAAAAAAGCTATTTCCATAATATATTCAACAAACTCTGAGGCTATTATATAATGTATATTTTTATTTCTTTGTCTTACTTCTACAATGCTATATTCCATATCTTCTACTACAGCAAGAGTATTATCGAAATCTAATATCCATGGTCTAATAGTACTAGCAACAAAATATGTATTTTCCAAATTATTAAATTCCTTAAATATATCCTTATCATATTTTATTTTAAAATTTATAAATAAATTATTTACCTTTTCTTCTTCTCTTATTATATTATTATTTTCAAGGGCTCTTTTACATTTTGGACACCAATTAACTGGTCTTAAGTCATGATATATCTTTTTTTCTTTATACAACTCCCAAAATTTTTCTATTGTTCTTGATTCAAACTCTTTATTTAAAGTAGAACTATTAAAATTACTATAATTTATAACTGTTCCCAAATCTTTTATTTGTTGTACTTGTTTCTTTACAGTTTCTGTTAGTTCTTTTCTTCTAATTTCTCTTTTTTTAATCAATTCTTGAAGTTTAGAAGTTTTTTCTTTTTGATTTTCCAACATATCATCAATATGTATAAAATCCAAGTTATGATTAACTTTAAAACCATTTAAAAGTCTATATCTTATTACCATATCCTTTAATATTTTATTTTGAATATATGTAGGTTCGACTTTTTTCTTTATAATCATAGGATTTTCTAATATATTATATATAGTATTACTAAGTTTATTTTTATTTAAAACATCTCTATATCTTCTTACATCTTGAATTCTAGCCAAAAAGAAACTTTCTTTTTTTGTAAGGTCAGCATTTGTTGAAATTGTCTTTTTAGGCAAATTCATAGTATCAGAAAAATCCACTTTATCATTTATTTTCATAACTCATCCCTCTTATTAATATGTTTTGCTTAACTAGAAAAATTATATCAGATTTTAAATGCTTTTTCAATAAACTAAATACTATTTAAATTTTGATTTTTTTACGCTATATTTTTTATATATGAAGTAAAAAGCTATATATCAGTATTATATTTGTCCTTTTATAAATCTTTATAGCAAAAAAATATTTTTATAATTTTAAATTATTAAGATCTTTTCTTAAACCTAAACAACGTATATATAAGTTTTTTGAAATTAAATGGAACAAGTGGATATATAAAACTATCACCTAATATGGTTTTGTTGGTAGCAATTAGAAGTATTATTATAACCGTACCAATTGCAAGCCCCCATATTCCCAAAAATTGAACTAGCAAAACTAGCATCATTCTCATAAATAAAAAAGAATAACCTAATTCAAACGATGGTTGTGAATAAAATCCCATGGCAGAAAAAGCTGATATAAGCATAACTTCTGGACTAATTATATTTGTAACTATAGCTATATCTCCAACTATAACAGCTCCAATTAGCGATATAGAATTAGATATCATACTAGGTGTGTTAATACTTGCTGTTTTTATTACATTAACAATAAAATCAAGTAAAAATATTTGAACAATAATTGGAATTTTTGCTTGTTCACTTATCTCTAGAAATTTCATACACTCTGGTAATTTATCAATATTATTTACAAGTAACAGCCATATCGGTACTGCAAATATAGTAAGAAAAGAAATAATATACCTAGTTATTCTAAGATAGTTTGATACTGGTGGCGCAAAATAAAAATCCTGTGCTTCTTGAAATAAATCCCAAAAAGTAGTTGGAATAAGTATTGCAACTGGTGAATTATCTATAAACAATATTATTCTTCCCTCCAAAATATTGGCTGTTGCAACATCTGGCCTTTCAATAAATTGTACTTTAGGCAGTGGATTAAACCAACTTTTTTTATACATTGCCTCTACCAAACTTTCTGAACCAAAATTAAGAGATTTTACTTTAATATTATTTAATATATCTCTTACCTTATCTAATTTTTTAGTATCTACTCTGTCATCCATATAGCATATTATTACATCACTTTTTGTATCTTCTCCTACAAAGACATGTTCAAATTTAAGAGCTTTATTTCTTATTCTTCTCCTAATAAGCGTTACATTATAAATAGGGGTTTCTATAAATCCATCTTTTGCCCCTTTTATTACTTTATCTTTTTCTGGTTCTGTTATGCTCCTTTGCGGATATTCTCTTATATCAGCTACTATTCCTTCATTTATACCATCAATAAATATAATTGTACAACCAGAAAGTAAATTTATTTCTATATCGTCAAATTCTTTTTTTGCTTCAACTTCCATATAAGGAAATAACTTTTGACAATATTCTTTTGCCTCTTTTATATTTGTTATATTACCAGATTCTGTAAGAAGCATAAATCTAGTTATTTCTTGTAAAAGAGAATCTTTAACAAATCCATCTATATAATACATACATGCATTTTTATCTCCAACTACTAACTCTCTTTTTATTATATCAAAATTTGTTTCTACATCTAACCTTCTGTCAAATTCTAACATATTCAATTTTAACTTTTTAAATACATTCATATAAAAATTCCTTTCAACTTATTTTTATTATTTGAAAGGATTTTTACAAATATACATTACATTATAATTTAAAGTCCTACTTTGTCATATGGAATTAACACTTCAAAATCACCTAAATAATACGATGATACGCTATAATTTGGAAAAAAGAGTAGTATTCCTTCTTTTGCAAAAACAAAATTTTCGAAATTCTCCTTTTTAGCAGATGTACCATTTTTCAACATATTATTGTCTTCTGATAGTTCTTCATCTTTGCTTAATTTTTCATACGAATACTTTGAAAATACATTAATAATATTCTTGTTATTTGCCACAAGACTATCTATATTTACAAAAGTTTTATTCTTTTTGTTATAATTTATTGTTTTAATATTACTATCTGGATGGGCTCCTCCAAAATCGCATGTATAAGATATTAAAAAAGAATAATATTCTTCATATTCATAATTATTAAAATTGATGCTAAGTGAGAATTTTTTTCCATTTTCTAATAGTTTTAATGATTTTACCTCTTTTATAAATTCATCTATAATTTCTTTATAGGTAGAATTTATTTTTTCATCCAATTCATTAACAGAAGTAATAGGCATATATGCTTTTATAACATATTTATCATCTTCTTTATTTATTTCTGTAACACTACAACTTTTATTTGCATCTACTTCTTTTATCTTTGCTAAATAACTTTTTGAGTCTGTAGTAATAAAATAAGTAACGGCTATTATAACAAAACTTAAAAAAAGTGCTAAGATGTAATTCTTTTTCATTTAAATCACCTATTACATCATATGCACTTCTTTTATTTTTATAATTTTTCTTTAAACTTATATGGATTACTTAAATAATCAGATATTTTTTTAGAAACTATCTTACCACTTCTATACGTAATTATTTCTATATCTTCACAAAAATCCAACATATATTGTAAACATACTCCACAAGGTTCAATATCTGCATCTAACATTTTATTTGTTTTATTACCACCAACTATTGCAATTTTTAAAAACTCTCTTTCGCCATGTGACATAGCATTTTTAAAAGCTACTCTTTCAGCACAATCGCTAAGAGAAGGTATTGAAGCTTCCTCGATATTTGCTCCAATATATACAGTACCAGAAGTTGCTAAAAGCGCAGCACCAACACCATATGATGATATATCAGATACTGAGTTTTTCCATGCAAGTTTTGCTATATTTATCAATTCTTCATTTGTCATATTACTCCTCCTTTTTGCATTGAAATTATACCACTTGATTCAAGAATAATATAAATAACTTATCAAATCTTATCAAAAGTTTATTATCTATTGTTGACTCATGATTATTTTCACATATTATACGATTGACTTTTAAAACAGTAACTCTTACTTTAAATTTATAGATGATATTTCTTCTTTTAAACTGTTCTAGATTTGCCAATGTATACTTAGTTCTTATGTTTATATTAAAATCTCCTGAAACACATTTATACAATTTATTATTTTTATGATTATTTAGTGGCATAATATTATTATACAATATTTTTAATAAAAGTTAAAGCATTCATATAATAATTGTGGGAATTTGTTTATACCTTTAAACGGCTTAAAATTCTATTTATCTTTCTTTTTTCTTTCATTAGTTACTTTATCTTTTACAAATATTATTTAAAATATTCCTAATTGGATACTAGAAAAAAGAGCATTTTTTATTTAATATATATACTGTCAAGGTGTTAATCTATACCAATTTTTTGAAAACTTGTTATTAAAATGCAAACAAATATATTTTATTCCGAAAAAAACAAAAAAACTTGATTTTTCGGAATAAAAGTTTTATAATTAAATCGAGGTGTTAAAATGAAACTAATCGAAAGAGAAGATTACTTAAATAAATTAATAAATGTAATAGGAACTCCAGATATAAAAGTAATTACAGGAATAAGGCGTAGTGGAAAATCTAAACTTTTAGAACAATTTAGAAATTATATTATAAAGACAATAGAAAATAGCAATATAATTCACATAAATTATAACTTGTCAAAATTTGAAAATTTAAAAAGTTATAGTGCCTTAGTGGACTATATTGAATCAAACTATAAATCAGGAATGGAAAATTTTATTTTAATTGATGAAGTGCAAATGTGCGATGACTTTGAAAAAGCGATAAATGGATTTCATGCAGAAGAAAAATATGATATTTATATTACAGGATCAAATGCCTTCTTAATGAGTAGTGATTTAGCAACACTATTTACTGGTAGAACTTTTAAAGTAGAAATATATCCATTTTCTTTTAAAGAGTTTCAAAAATATTATAATTATAATGATATACAAGAGGCTTTTAATAAATACATATCTGAAGGTGGAATGTCAGGCTCATATTTATATAAAACACAGGAAGAAAAATTTCAATATATAAAAGATGTATTGAATACTTTAATAGTAAGAGATATAAAACAAAAATATAAGATAAGAAATACAGATATAATTCAAAATTTAACAGATTTCTTGATGGATAATATTTCAAATTTGACATCTGCTAATAACATTACACATGTTCTAAACTCAAATAATGTAAGTATAACAGATAAAACTATTAATAATTATATAGAATATTTGTGTAATGCGTTTGCATTTTATAAAGTAAAAAGATATGATATAAAAGGAAAAAAATTCTTAAGCACACAAAACAAGTATTATCTTGCAGATCACTCTTTTAGATATGCAATACTTGGTACAAATAATATGGATTATGGAAGAACTTATGAAAACATAGTGGCCATAGAATTGTTAAGAAGAGGTTACGAAATTTACATCGGTACCTTATATAAAAAAGAAATAGATTTTGTAGCACAAAAGCAAGGCAAAAAAATTTATATTCAAGTATCAGATGATATAAGTAATGAAAAAACTTTTAAAAGAGAAGTAGAACCCTTACTAAAGATACAAGATGCATATCCCAAAGTGATAATAGCAAGAACAAAGCATGATACTTACCAATATGAAGGAGTAGATGTAATTGATATTGCCACTTGGTTAAGTAAAAAAGATGAAATAATAATGTAATTTATAATATAAATATTAATTTGAAAGTGCTACAATTTATGAAGAAATATATAATAAACTTCCCCGAGGCGAGCCATCTGTCTAGTTGCTACGACGCAAGCGTCGGGGAATGAAACCCAAAGAGATTCAATTATATTAATATTACCAAAGAGGATTAACTTCAGTTATATTGTCATACATTCTGTTCCAGTCTTTAATATTTACTTTTCCATCACCGTTTATGTCTGCACATAATAGTTGATATCCTGTTAACTGTTCTGTCTCATTAATATGATTATATAATATGTTCCAATCTTTGATATTTACCTTTCCATCTCCATTTATATCACCTTTTTGAAATATTTCCTCATCAATATCATTTCTAATTAGCTTTGGAAATTTATATGAAGCTGTTTTTTCTATATACCATATATTTTCAAAGTCAAATCCTATATAAGATTCTTCTAATTGCATTTCATCTAACGTTAAATTTTCATCTGTTTTTATCCTTTCATCGTTTATATCTGAATATGTATATAATCCATTATCAAAATAATAGCAATCTTTTATAATGCAATTATTGTTTATTACTTTTCCTACTAATGCGTTAAGATTTATATAATCAATTAAATATCCGCTATAATTAGTATTTCCTAAATCAGCACTATATGAAGTATATATATTCCCATCATTTTCACCGACTATTCCACCTATTCCTATATAAAACTGTATGAATTCAGACATATCTCTATTATAACCCGATATATTCACAATTCCTGAATTAAAGCAATTACGTATTTCTCCAGAATTTATTGCTGAAATTCCACCTGAACGATTAAATATTTGATTTCCTACAATCTCTATATTTAAAGAACCTATATTATAGCATTCTTCAATAACACCCTTTTGAACTATATTATTTTTGTCTGTTCCATTTGAATTGTGTCCAACAATTCCTCCCATTGCATTGTCAGAAAATATATTTCCAAAATTTCTGCAATACTTGATCGTAGTACCAAAATTAACACCAGCAATTCCACCTATATCACCTCTTGAAGTCAGAGTTCCTTTATTTTCACAATTAGTAATTTCCGATATGCCATTATAGCTGTCAATATCTCCAATAATCCCTCCAAGAGCACCTTGATTTGACTTAATATTTCCATAGTTCTTTGAATTCGTTATTTTTATATTTCGTGCCATTCCAATAATCCCACCATAGTTACCTGTTGAGTCAGTTCCATTAATCGTAATATTTGCCCTATTAATTGAATTAGAAATCTCCGTTGCATTAAATGCTTTTCCTGCAATTCCTCCAACATAAAATGATGGTAAATAGTTTGCATTTCCTGTATCTATATCTACTTTTATATTTCCAGAAATTGAAATATTATCAATTTCTCCATTCAAATCACTCGTTAATCCTGCTACATTGCAATATAGGAATTCTGTAGCATTGTATATTGCATTAATATTTATATCCTGCATATTTAAATCAATTATTTCCCCTGTTACCTCATTAAATAATCCTGCATTTTCATTGTAAATATTTTGTGTAAGACCTATGATTTTCTTATTGTTTCCATCTAATTTCCCCGAAAATATATATTCTATAGGTTTCCAACCTTTACCATTGTTATAAAAAATCCCATTAACATTTGATGTATCATATGTTAAGTCTATGTCATTAACTAATTTATAACATGCAGAAAGATTATTTCTTATTGCACTTAGCTGTTCTGGTGTCGATATTAAATATGGTTCTTCTTCTGTTCCTTTACCAATATTAATAGAAGGTTCTTGCATAATTATTAAGGGTTCTATATTTGAAACATAATTTTGTGGTATTAAATTATATAAAGTTAATTGACCATTATAATATTTTTTTGTTGCAAACTTTTCTGTTCCTAATAATATAATATCTTTATTACTTAATTCATAATCTCTTTGTTTTCTTTCTAGCTCATATTGATAAGGATAATTATATTTATTTTCAATAATATTTCTAGCATATTCTAAAAGAAATCTCTGTTCATTTTTTATTCCATATGGTACTGTTATTAAAGCAAATATAGTTATTGAATTATCAGTATCCCATCCAAAATGAACTGTATTCTCCAAAATATTATTTTTCAAAATCTTAATATCTGCACTAAATTCAATAGTATTAAATTTACATCTATTTTCTAAAATATCAATACTAATCCTGCGTGTATCATCATCAATGAAATTTTCCATGTAATTTTCTAATTGTTGCTTTGCATATTCCAATAGTGTAATATCTTGTGAATAAAACTTATCTATATCAAATACATAATATTTAGGAATATTTTTTATTAAATTATACACATCATTTTTATAATCATCATCAATATATTTTTTTTGCATAATCATCAATGGTATTGTTTCATCTTGATTATTTGAATAAATAATACTATATAGATTTTTACTATTCTCTTCTTTACTAAATTTAACTGTACCAAATTTATCAGTATCTAATAATACAATATCATTACTATTCAATTGAGATGTCTTTTCTATTTCATATGTACTTTGATTTAATGATTCTATCATATATCTATTTTCTAATATGTTTTTTGCATATGATATTTTTTCTGATTCTAACTTTTCTAGTTCTTCATAAGGAACTGTAATTAATCCGAACATGGTAATTTGAGTATTGTTTTCCCATTTAAACTGTACTGTATCTAATAATGTTTCATCTCTATAAATTTTTACATTTGCATCCCATTCGTATGTATTAAAACTTCCTCCACCACAAATTTCTTCTATATCAATTCTAATCGAACTATCATTAATTAATTGTGTTATATAGTTTTCTAGCTGAACACGTGAATATTCTACAATATCAATTTCTCTACTTTGAAATTTATCAATATCAAACACATAATATTTTGATATATTTTTTACAATATTAATTATTTCTTCATCACTGCTATTAGCATAACTAATTGTTGAAAATACAGATAAATATGCAGACAATAAAACAAATAAACTAATTACTACTAGTATTTTTTTTGCCATTTTTCTTACCCTTTTTTACATTTCTCTTAAAACTCCTAAAAGTATGTATCTTGCATTTTCAAAATTATAGGAACATGTTGAAAGCGTTATTATCCTATCTTCTTTATTAACAGTAACATTGCTTTTAAAAGTAGATTTTTGAATAGCCGTATTTATTAGCTTTTCATTCGAGCTACTTGTTTTGGGGAATATATATATATCACTTTCACTCGAAGTTATATATCCAGCAAATAACTCTATTTTAAAACTTTTTCCTTCAGTAATTAAAAACATTTCTCTATGAAGATCAAAGTATTCTTGATCTTTATAATTTAATATTGTGCCAAACATAGAATCATTCTTCATATTATGTCCATATATAATTGAGTTATAATCTTCAAAGTTACTACTATTTCTACAATCTAAAAAAATAGTTCCTGCTTGGTTATATGTTCCATCTATAAGTCTTCTTAAGTAATAATCATTATCAGTTGATTGAACAATTGGATAGTTAATTGGCGTTCCTTTGCTATATATCCAAGCAATAATATCATTATTAGTATTTTTTAAAGATTTAAAATCAATTTCTATTGGTAACATATTACCTTCTAAATTATTATTTTCTTTTTGATTATCAGTTTCTATATTATTTATAGCCGACTGAATAATATTATTATTTAGCTGTTTTTGTTTATTTTCTTCCTGTTTATATGAATATATCTTATAAGCAAAAAAAACGAAAAAACATAAACTGATTAATATTATTAAATTAGAAAAAACTTTTTTCAATTTTGTACCTCTATTCATAAAGCACCAAGCTACATTACCTTCACTTGGTGCTTTTTTTTTGAATTTTACTTGTTTTCCTTTTTTAATATATACTGTTCATTAATAGTTACAGTTCCCTCTTTTGATGTAAGTTTCAGTATGCCGTTGTTTAATTCAAAAGAATATACTACATCGTGGACTTCACTCTTTGAAAAGTCGATGCTTAATAAATTTCCATCCACTTTATATGTATAATCGTATTTATAATTATCTGAACTCATACTTCCAGTACCATCTTTTTTAAAAACATATTTTGTTTTATTTTCTTCATATAGAAATGTACCAATTAATGAATTCCCGTCATAAGTCGATTTTTTATTATTTCTATTATTAATAAATACTATTATTCCTACTACAATAATAAGAATTATTATTATAAGTATTAATAGTGGCTTTTTCTTCTTATTCCTTTTACCTTGCATCCTAATACTAAAACAAATAAAATTCCTGATATCGTTAATCCCACAATCCATACTGGCATATTACTTGTATCATCAGTTTTAGGAGTTGTTGGAGTATTTTTGTTATTGTTGTTTGCTTTGTCAGTACTACCTTTTTCTGCTATTTTAAATGTTGTTTCTACTTCTCCATCATCATATATAAATGCTATTTTATGCTCTCCTATGTCTAATGTATTTAAGTAATCTGCACTTAAAGTAACAATTGTACTACCAGATTTTGCTGTATAATACTTTTTATCTACAATTTCATTATCAACTTTAATTCCTTCAAATTTTTCAAATTTTCCATTTGCTCTAATTGTAATTGTATTATTATCCTCATCTTCATGAGTTGCTCCTGCACCTTCTAGTATTTCATATACGAATTTTGGTGTTGTCTTTTTTGTTCTGCTTAGTTCTTTTTCACAATCAACACAGTAAATTACCTCTTCATAGCTACCTTCTTTATCAACTGTTGATTCTACTTCATTCTCTATCACAATTGCACCTTCTGTATGTCCTTTTGCAGGTATAGTTTTTGGTGTAGTTGTAAGTTTTTCATTGCATGTGTTACAATATACAACTTCATCATAAGAACCTTCTTCAGTACATGTTGCATCGTGTACATTTTCTTTAACAGGTGTTCCTTCAGTATGTCCTGTCATATTATCAACTTTTGCAGTTCTTGATAATTCTGCATGACATTCTGTACAATATACTACTTCATCATGACTTCCATTTACAGTACATTTTGCAGCTACTATATTTTCTTTTACTGCTGTTCCTTCTGTATGTCCTTTTGCAGGTTCTGTTTTTTGTGTTCTAGACATTTCATAGTTACATACTGAACAATATACTACTTCATCATATGTTCCTGATTCTGTACATTTTGCAGGTACTACATTTTCTTTTACTGCTGTTCCTCCTGTATGTTCTTCAATATCAACTTTTGTTCCACAACCACATTCTTTCCAATGATTGTTCTCATCATGTGACCAATTAACATTAGAAACATCATGTGGAATCATATCAATTTCTTTTGCAGTTCTTGATAATTCTGCATGACATACTGAACAATATACTACTTCATCATAGCTTCCTTTTTCTGTATGTGTTGCAGGTACTATATTTTCTTTTACTGCAGTTCCTGCTGTATGTCCCTTTGCAGGTTCTGTTTTTTGTGTTCTAGAAACCTCGTCCCCACAAACTGTACAATATACAACTTCATCATATGTTCCCGCTTCTGTACATGTAGCAGGTACTATATTTTCTTTTACTGCAGTTCCTGCTGTATGTCCTTTTGCAGGTTCTGTTTTTTGTGTTCTAGACATTTCGTAATTACATACTGAACAATATACTACCTCATCATATGTTCCATTTGCTGTACATGTTGCAGCTTGTCTATTCTCTTTAACTGGTGTAGATGCACTATGTGCTTCTTCATCGACTTTTACTCCACATCCACATACTTTCCAATGGTTTGTACTATCGCTTTGATATTCACCTTCACCTACATGGTTTATTTTTGTATCAGCTATATGACAACGTGAACATTCATTCCAATGCTGATTTTCATTATTTCTAGGTATTGAAAAATCATGTCTTAATGCAGGTATTGTTTCTGCTTCCACTGTTGTCTCTGTAATTCCATCTGTTTTAAATACCTTATCGCAATTATCACATGCTTTATATTCATTATTTCCTTCAGCTGTACAAGTTGGCTCTTTTGCTGGTACAGTTGTTTTATTTAAGTGTTTGCAAACAGGTGTTATAACAGTAACTTCACATGTTGCAGTTTTACCTGAAGAAGTTTCTGCAGTAATAATTGCTGTTCCTTCAGCAACCGCTGTTACTTTTCCATTCTCATCAACTACAGCTTTTGTAATATCATCACTTTTCCATGTAATTGTATCTGTTGAATTTTCTGGAGAAACAATTGCAATTAAAGTTTCATTTGTTCCCCTTTCTAACGTTAAAGTTGTTTTATTTAATACAATACCTGTTGCTGGAACTGGTCTTGGTGTTATATTTACAGTAGAACCCGTATCTGAATAATCTACAGGTATATTATTCATTTGAGAACTTGTATCAAATATATCATCTTCATCTATATTAAATGTTACTTCTTTACTTCCTGTAATTCCTGTATCGACAGAACATTTAAAAGTCATTAATACTGTTTCTTCATTACTTGAATAATTACTTGATCCTACAACAAATACTTTTGTTGCTTCTGTAAATTCTGCTTTTGCAGCATGTAATGTTGTTTGTAGATCATCAACTTCTTTTCCTTCTACAAACGTTAATCCTTCTGGTATTACTAATTTAAATTTCATACCAGCTAAATTTTGTACAGCACTCATTTTTACTGTATATGTAATTTCATCTCCTGGATGTGCCTCTGTCACACTTGGAGTAATCGTTAATTTTAATGTACTCAATGCCCATATTCTTGTTGGCAATAAGCTAATCATTATAGCAATAATCAATAATGATGCAATAATTTTTTTACTTTTCATCTTTCTTCCTTTCTAGTTATGAACAAGTCATAACTTTTTATTGTATTTATAAAAGTATGCTTTTAACATCTAAAAACTTTCATTTATTATGTTTGCAATTTAAGCAGAACAAGATAAAAGCCTATTTTAAGACATTTTTAGCCTCCTTTCTCCTTCGTATATAGTTTTTCATTAATATAATACCATAAAATATTTTTTTTGTATATACCTTTTATTTCTTTTTAATTTGTTTTATAACTCTCTAATACCTTGTTATATCAATTTTATCATGTTTTTTAACGAGTTATATTACATTTGTGTATTTTTTTTGTTACAATTTTATAACACTTTCTTTTTTTTATTTATTGTATTATTTTCTTATTCATTAACTATTTTAATATTATTAGTTGTATTTGCAGTAACTGCCTGTCATTTGATATAGAATTTTATAATAAAATATTTTGGTAAACAAATAATATTATGGGGGTTACTAAGGGTGCTAGAAAACCTAATGATAATTTAAACATATTATCTTCAAATATAAGAAAATATGGGGTGCAAAGAGGTCTTTCACAATCAGATATATGTAGAGAAATTGCTCTTATATGTGTTAAAATGTATACTGCAGATATATATGATATTGAATATAATAAAATAACTATAAAAGATTATGAAGTATTTGCTTTTTCAAAAGTGTTAAAAGTACTATTAGCTGAACTTTATAAAGGAACAGAAAAAGAGTTTAATCTTTCATTATTTATTTAATATATTATGCAATAAATCAGACACTTCTGGTCCCATAAGTGTTATTTGATATATTATTAAAACCACAAGTACACCAATTATTGCACTTATAACCATATAAACAGGTCTAGTTTTTGTATTTTCTACTCTTATTTGTGCTATTATTATACTAAGAATAAGAGCTACTCCTCCTACTAAAATGCTTTTAGTTATAATATATACATAAGTTGTAAGTCCAAATGCAAGTGCAACCCTAGCGCTAGGATAAACCTGAGAATAATTTGAACCTTTTCCAAGAAATCCTTTTAATATAACTGCAAGAATAATTACCGCAAAAATAATAGTGAAAAGTATATAAATATTTGAACTAAATATTGTAGATATAACAGAAGTAGTTGCCATTGTAAGTTTATCAGCAAACAAGAAAAATGCTACAATCACAGCAACAACAGATGCAATAAGTACACCTCCTGCTGCGATATCTTTTGCAGCTTTTGCTCTATCATCATACTTATCAGTTATAAGATCAACAATATATTCAACAGTAGAATTTATCATTTCAGCAAATATTACAAATCCTATCGTAAGACATAAACATGCAAATTCAGTCTTAGTAAAATCAAAGAATAAACTACAAATTAATACAAATAACCCTATAACATAATCAATTCTTAAATTTCTTTCAGTTTTAAAAGCCTTAATTACCCCATCTAAAGCATGTCTTAATGCAGTAAAAAAGGTTTTATTTTTAGTATGCTTTAATTCATCTAATCTTTTTTGTTTTATTTCTTCTTTACTAGGTTTTGTTTTCTTTTCAACATCACCAACATTTGAATCATTTTTACCCATTTACTTTTCAACTCCTAATTTATGTAAGATTTCTTCTTCAAGTTTTCTCATTTCCTTTTTCTCTTCATCTTTTATATGATCATACCCAACTAAATGACACATACCATGAGTTATCATATATAAAAGTTCCCTTAAAATACCAGTTTCATATTGGACAGCTTGTACCTTTACAACATCTAAACATACAATTATATCTCCAAGCTCTAAAGATTTTATTTTTTTAGCATCTTCCTTTTTTATTATATCTTTTAATTCTTCTTTTGTAAATATAGGGAAAGATAAAACATCGGTTACCTTATCTATTTCCCTATATTTTTTGTTTATTTGCTTTATTTCATCTTTAGTAGCACTTGAAATAGAAACAGATATTTCATCAAAATATAATTCTTCATTATTTGTAATATTTTTTACTATTTCTTGTATATAATTTTCAATATCTACTTTTTCATTAATATTTTCTTTACAAAAATGGGTAATATTTTTATCTAAGTCTATATTTATTTTACCATTATACATCTGTTTAATTTCCCCTTTCGACGAACTCACCTATTTGTTCATTTATAACATACTCTACTTTAACGTTTATACCATCTTGTATATCATATATATTTTTTGTTGTGTCAATAACTGTAGGATTAACACATTCTTTTAATATACTATTATTTAAAAACTCTTCCATATCACTATTTGCAATTTGTTCAATTTCTTCTTTTGTACGATTAACATTTATTTCATTATATTCTCTACATTCATACATGTCAAGAGATATTGTATTACCAAGAAGTTTAAAATTCTTACTATTTTTAGTTATATCATATTTCTTAGATTTATTCAAATAATTTATCATATTTTCTTTTGAATTAATAGTAATACCAAAAGTTGTTCTTTTTTTGTCAGTATATTCTTTTATTGTTTCAGTATATAAATAATCCTTTTCAAAAGTATATATATTATCTACTCTTGCATATCCTTTTGCTGGTACCTCGCCTATTATTTCTTGATTTCTATCATAAACATTTCCTTCAATTATTACATTCCCTTTATCTACATAGTCCAAAGCTTTATATTTAGATGTACCATTTTCTGCTACAATTTTTGTTATAACGCCAGACTTAGTTGCTACAATATCACCTATATTTGTTTGTTGTACATTTTTCTCATCCATTCTAGTTTTTTCAACTATTTTAACTATTGCTCGTGTGCCATCTATTTCTATTCCTACCCAAGAAAGCTCTAATTCCTTAGCTCTAAACTCATTTACTATTTCTTTTTTATCAAGACCTATTTTGTTTCTTCCGATATATAGTCCACTTTCTTTTAATACAGAAATTATTTGCTCATTACTTAATGTTTCATTTCCTACAACATCTATATCCCATATAAATGTAGAAAAAGCAATACTAAATATAATTATTAAGAAAAAAAGTACAAAGACTAACTTTCTTTTTCTATATTTAAATAATGTAAAATATAATCCTTTTTTTTCTTTTATGGATACTTTACATTTTGTCTTTTTTGCAATACCTCTTAGTTTTTTAAAATCAGATATCTGCATTTTAAACCTTATTACGCCCTTTACTATATTTCTAATATCCCATATTTTTATATTATTAATTCTACATAGGTTTATAAATCTCTCTGTAAAAAAACCTTCTATTTGTACTGTAATAATTCCTGTTATATTTTGTATATTACTCGTTATTCCCATATAATTTACCTCTACTTTTGATAATTTACGCTATAAATATCTCCTTCTATTACTAGGTCAAAATCAGTTATTTCCTTTATATCAAGATTTTTTCCATCTATTAAAATATCCATGTTATTTGCTTTAATTTTTATATAATCATCATAATAATCTATAATTTGTTTATACCCTTCTATTAAAACATTATTATTCTCTATAGAAGTAAGTTTAGTAGCTTTTGATACAACTTCTTGGGGTAATTCCAAAAAACATGAAAATTTTTCTTTTGCCTCTGATATATTTTCTTTTACACGCATATTTTTTATTAGACTTTTATACCATCTTTTTCCATTATTTTTTTTGTTTTTCATGCTATTCCTCCTTTTACATTATATTATTATATATCTATTTTATTCTTCATCTAAATGTCGAATTTTGTAAACAAATTATCAAATAAATGCTGATAAATTAATTGACAAAAGTACTTTTTTGTAGTATAGTTATCTCATGTGTAAAAAATTGGAAGTTAAGGGAAAAATATGATTAAAATTGGAATGTGTGATGATAATTTAAATAGTATAAAAATAGCCTCAAAATTGTTGGAAGCAGAAATTATAGAACAAGATTTAGATGCTGAAATATCAATAATATCAAGTGATCAAAAAAAGATATTTGATGCTATTTATAACAAAGAAATTGATGTATTATTTTTAGATATAGATTTTAAAAATAATGGAAAAAACGGAATAGATTTTGCAAAGGATTTAAGAAAAATAAATAAAAATTTTTACCTTGTTTTTTTGTCAGCTCACCAAAGGTATCTGCACGTTTCTCTTACAACAAAAATATTTGACTATTTAGTAAAACCTATTAACAGAGATACAATAAGCGATATTGTTAGTAGATTAAAAGATGAATTTGCTAACAACAAAGCTTTATTTTTACATTTAAATAAATGGGAATTTGTTAGAACAGATGACATATTTTATATCGAAAAAAATGGTAAAAAATCTATAATTGTAACTGATGACATAAACTTCACAACAACTAAAGGATTAAATACATTATTATCCGAACTTCCACAAAACTTTTTAAGGTGCCATAAATCATACATATTAAATTCAGATAAAGTATTAAGCATCGACAAAAAATTGGGACTTGCTTCATTTGGAAAGAATATCACGTGTCCTATAAACACACAATTTAACTTATAACTAAGCAAAAGAAAAGCATATACGAAAAGGAGAAATTTATAATGGAATTTTTAATCGTTAGAGGACTTAGTTCAATATTAGAAGCATCGCTCTGGACTTATTTTATTATTTCACTAGCAAAAATTTTAAGTAAAGAAGAAGTAAAATATGAAAAAGGAAAAATAGTACTTTTAACACTAATAATATTTATATGTAGTATAATAGGAAGATTGACAGCAGATATATTTCCTTTTTTAAATACATTAATTGCTTATCCAATTATTTTCTTATCAACCTTATTAATATTAAAAATTAGCTGGCTAAAGTCACTTACAATTATAATATCAAATATTATAACTTTAATTATTACAGAATTAATCTCTGTATTTACTTGTATGAGCATATTTAAAATTGACTCTGATGCATTTGTTAATAGTTGGTTCTATCTTACTATAGCATTAATAATTCAATACACGTTATTTTTTGCTATTATTAAAATTGCAAATATGATATTAAAAAACAAAACTAATTTTAAATATATGATAACTTCAATTAATAAAAAAGATATTATTAGAATATTAATTATATTGTCCTTATGCACCTTTCCTCAATTCATAATATACGTTGTCAATAAATATAACTATCCAGCATATTTTTTAATTTTAAACTCTATGCAAATGATAATAGTATGTATTGTAATATTTAGTTCTTTTAAAAATAGTATGGAAAAAGAAAAAGCGCAAAATGATTTAGTAACAATGACTTTGCATAACAAAACAATGACAGGAATGGTAGATGGAGTTAGAAAGTTAAAACATGACTACAATAATATAATGCAAGCATTAAATGGCTATGTTTCAACTAAACAATATGATAAATTAAAAGAACATATAAAATCTGTATTAGGAGAGTGTAGCGATATAAACACATTATCAGTAATAACTCCTAAAATATTTAATGATCCTGCAATATATGGAATTGTGGGTGCTAAATATTTTACAGCTACAGAAAAGGATATAAAATTTGAATTTGATATAACAACTAATATTGCGAAAATCAACTTTTCTATGCCAGATTTATCTAGAATACTTGGAATAATTTTAGATAATGCAGTAGAAGCTACAACCAAATTAGAAAAGAATAGATATATAAAACTTGAAATGAGATTTGATAATAAAAAATGTGCTGATGTTATACGAGTATATAACACATATGATACTAGTATTAATATAAACACACAAGATATATTTAAAAAAGGATATTCAAGTAAAGAAGTAAAATCAGGTATTGGACTTTGGGAGGTTAAAAAATTGATTGATAAATCAAAACATTCTCAAATTTATGCATCAATTGAAAAGGATAAATTTATACAAAATATAATAATAGAAAAATGATGATAGGCTTTAAAGCAAATCATCTTTTTTTTATATAAAGTATATCTCCATGTAAAAATTGATACATGGAGATAAGAATGTGTAAAAAACTATTTTTCTATTAAGCATCTTGGTGCCTTAGGTTGGTGAACTATGAAAACAAAGCAGCTATTAGTTGAAGATTTAGCATATTTTTCTATCACCTTTTTGAAGAACTTTCTCATATATTTTCCCTCCTTCTATATTTTTAACACATCAATTCTTGTTATATAACTACCTTTATTTGCACTATTAGGTAAACTTTTTAATTTATATTTCATACTATTTCATTAAAACAAATATACTATCGTATACATATATAAATAAAAAATTATAAAACAAGTATGATGTATCTAATATTTAAAGAATAATATTTTTATTATATTATTCTTTATTATCAATAAAGCATTCTCTAAACTCATCCGACTCATAACTATGTTTGCATCTTAAAATTTTATACATAAAGTTACTAGTAAAAAAGTTAATTAAAAAGACAGTGGAAAATATTATCTTAGCATATTCCACACTAAATTTTGCTAACACTATTGTCGGTATATATATTAGAATCAATGATATAATCGCATAAATCTTATACCTTTTTCGCTTACCTTTATTTAAAATTGGTATTTCTTCTGTATCAGCTGGAACATGTTTATATATTACATATAATGAATAAACAAAAATTATTGCTGATATTACATACAAATAAAATAGTGGGATATTTATATATTTTCCAAAAAGCACAGGTATAAAGAAATACAGGGAAGTAAAAATAAAACATTCAGTATTAGTTCTAGCATGAGCCCCACCAATAAGTACCTTGTAAAGAATTGTAATTAATAATACTATACCAACTTGTGGCAAAATGTGAAAAAATAAACTTACTATGAATACAAATAAATATTTTGGTACATCTTCTACTATTCTTGTTATTCCAAATAACATTATTTCTCGTTCATTTCCTTCTACAGTTTCACCTTTATATAAGAAATGATCTAAAAGGTAATTGCTAATTTTATCAACCATTAGCCTCACCACCTGCCTAAATTATATATTATAATTTTGTTTTTTATATTTTTTGGTCGTGAAATGTCAAAAAAAGAATATGTAATTATTATTTTAATTTTTCATGATGATTTTTAGCACTTTTACGAATATGTATATTAGAAATTTTTATTCTTTATATTAAACTTATTTCGTTTATAGTTATTTGTAACAAAGATTATTATTTTCTCATAATATACTAAAAAAGGAGGTTTTGTTAATTGAAAGATGAATTAGAAAATAATTATGATAATAAAAGACTAGAGATTATACTAAATAACGATAATAATGAAAATTTAAGAATTGGCGATAAGGCACCTCTATTTAATGCAGATACAACTTTTGGAAATATAAAACTTAGTGATTATGAAGGAAAATGGTTAATATTATTCTCACATCCAGGCGATTTTACGCCTATACTAAAAAGGATATTTTAAAAAGCAAAGAGCAGTAACTTAATACTGCTCTAATTTGTTTTGCAATTCATCTATTTCTTGACTTAAATGTATTATCACTTTACTACTTAATTTCTTTTTTAATACAAGTTCATTTAATCTTTTTTTCTTTTTATTAAGTGATAGTAGTACATTATATTTCTTCATTTTATCACTTCCTAATATAATTATATTATATTTATGTAGACTTGTATATACTTTCGACAAAAGTAGACAAAATTAGTAAGCATAAATTAACTTAGCATAATCTAAGCATACCCAACCAGATGGTGTTCTTGCCCAGTTTCCAGTTATTTGATAAGTATCGAATACTGTACCATTTGCATATGTTTTTTTCTTAGCATAATTAGTGCCTGCTCCTGTTCTAACATTTAAACCTATATTAGAATTTACTCTATATCTTCCTAATTTGTAGTTATTAGATGTAGAATTATTAGTAACTGCAGATGTATAAGTTAAACATACCCAATTGTTATTACTAGTCTTTCCCCAATCTCCACATTGTTCTATAATAGTTAGTATTGTATTGTAAGCATATGCTCCTACTTTTGCATAATTTGTACCCGCTCCAGAACGTGCATTTAATCCTTGTGCAGCTGTTACCCTTACTTGTTTATTAATACTAGTAGTTTGTGTTTGTTCTTTAGGTACATTTACACTAGATTGTCCTAGCTGTTCCCTTACAAGATTCAAAAATCTTTCCCAACCTAGTTCTAAAGTTCTATGAGGACATGAAGTATTTGCAAATTCCTTATGATATCTTACTCTATCTATACCCCAACCATAACGTTTTAATATACTAGCAATTAATATTGCTGCATTTCTTTCAGATTGTTCAAAAATGTCTCCTCCAGTCATGCTATAACATATTTCTACAGATATAGATTTTAGATTAATAGGATAATTTCCTGCATGCCATGCACAACGATTTTCATCTATACCTTGTACTGCTCTTTCGTTATCTACAGCATAATGAAATGATACATAATTATTATTACCTAACATGTAGGATACTTCAGACATTGCGCTAGCTCTACCTGCTGTATTATGAACAACTATCATCTCAGGTACTTGAGTGTAAGGACATTTTATTGCAATTTTATTTTGAGGGCAATTTAATTTAGTTATTTGCATTTTCATCGCCCCTTTCATCTGTAGATTTTCCAGAAAAGTCATTTTCTTCTAAATTTTTCTTATAAAGTTCTTCATCGAACTCCACTTCTTCTATTTCTAAATCTTCATTTTCGTTCATGAAAATCACTCCTTTTACTTAACATAATCAACACTCTATTTGCCAAAATAAGCCATTTTTAAAATCAAGGTATAGTAATTACACCTTGCTATTTTTCGGCATTTTCATCCTTTTTGGTAAAATAATATGTGAACACTGCTGTTATTAAATTTGTTACTAATATTAATACATTTTCTTGTAAATTTGCTCCTAATAAGTTAGCTATTACTATAACTGATAATATAAATATCATAGCCACTGTAACAAAACTTTTTAAATCTTCCCAAGCTTTTTTCATACTATCACCTCTTTTCTACAAGCCAATCTTTGCTAAAAAATAACCCAGTATAGCTGTTACTATACCGAGTTATTATTAGACTTATTACTTTATCCCAATTTTTTGCGGGTTTGTCTTCTATAGATTTTACTCTGTCATCAATCTTATTTACATCTTCTCTCATTGCTTTCATTTCTGTTGCTATCTCTTTTACAGAGGTTGTAAGTTCGTATATATTTTCAACTTTATGCTCTAGTGTATCAATTCTCTTGTGTGCTTGTTTTGTAGATTCATCTACTCTTACTAACATTTCATTTTCCACACACTACACCTCACTTTCTTCTATCTTTTTAATTTCCCATTTTTGTATTATTTTATCTTCTTGTTCTATATAGTAAGGTTGTAGATATTCTGTTTCAATATCATAATTAGGCTCTTCCTCTATTTCTAAAGGTTTATAACCGGCTTCAATAAAATTTTCATCTTTTGGATTTATAATTTGTTTATCTTTATATTTTAATATTTGCCTATTATTAGCATACTCTACATTATTTTTATCTATAAATTTTACTAGCATAATTATCCTCCTAACCGTAAATATACTATATATTATTTTTTTAACTTATCTTGTATCCATCTTCATTTGCCTCGAGTTGGACATTACACTTTAGACAAACTAGAGGACGAAAGCCGAGGCCAGTATAGTTATAGACGCCATAGTTCACATAACCGTTGGAGCGCACATACATAACGTGGCTAGTGCCATAAGCAGAAGGCGAAGCCAGCCACATTGCATATGCTCCGTTACTACTTGCTAACACATACAATTTATCACTTGTACTTAACATTCCACTATAATTTGTTGCCCAATTATCTCCTCCATCTTTACTTATTTCATATCCTGTAGCGCTACTTGCTCTTGCTCTATAATCTACACTATGACTTTTACTATATGATGCCATTAACATCTCTACTGTTGGTCCTCCTATCGCATAGTCTGCTTTTTCACTTGCAAAACTACTCCATATTCCTGTATCTAGCATATATGCTA
>CAZTVT010000010.1:0-24384 GCA_964617175.1 uncultured Clostridium sp. | reverse complement strand
TTCTTGCTATAATAATTAAAAATGGTACAAAAAAATATAACTGTTTGGAAATAGCACAGAATATTTTAAATTCGAATCATGAAAATATGGATATATCAGATTTGGAATTTTTAAGTAATCTGTCGATTGAAGAATTAAAGTCATATGAAGGTATTGGGAAAATAAAAGCCATTCAAATTAGAGCTGTAATTGAATTATCAAAAAGAATTTCTTCAACTTATGTATTAGAAAAGAAGAAGATTACAACTCCCAGTGATATATTTAAATTACTTCATAAGTATTTTATAGGAAAAAGACAAGAAGTATTAAAAACTGTTATATTAAACAAAAGTAATAATATAATATCTATTATAACTAATGCTATTGGTAGTACTGATAATATAAAAGTAGGTGTAAAAGAAATTCTATCAGAACCTATAAAACAAATGGCAAGCTCAATAGTATTAGTTCATAATCATCCCAGTGGAAATTTAAATCCAAGCAAAGCAGATATTAGTTTTACACATAAAGTTAATGAATGTGCAAACTTGTTTGGTATAGCACTTTTAGATCATATAATTATATCTAATGAAGGATATATTAGTTTAAAAGAAATGAAAATTATATAATTTTTTTAAAAAATGTAAGATAAGGTGGTAAAAATGGGTATAATATCAAAAGACATAGGAATAGATTTAGGAACTTCAAATATACGAATACATTTAAAAGGTCGAGGAATTGTTCTTACTGAACCAGCTGTTGTAGCTATAAACCAAGTAACTGGTGAAATACTTGCTGTTGGTAATCAAGCAAAAGAAATGATCGGAAGAACTCCTGATACAATTGTTGCACTTAAGCCGTTAAAAGACGGTGTTATCGCTGACTTTGAATCAACAAGAGCTTTAATGCAAAATTTAATCTCTAGGGTTATTCAAAAAAGTTTGTTTTATAGACCAAGAATAGTTGTATCTATTCCATCTGGTATTACTGATGTAGAAGAAAGAGCAGTAGAAGGAGTAGTGTATAAATCTGGGGCAAAAGAAGTATATTTAATGGAAGAAGTTATGGCAGCAGCAATTGGCTCTGGACTTAAAGTTGAAAAACCAGAGGGAAGTATGATTGTAGATCTTGGTGGTGGAACAAGTGAAATGGCTGTTTTATCACTAGGTGGAATTGTAGTATCAAATGCAATAAAAATAGCAGGTGAAAGATTAGATAAAGATATTGTTGAATATATAAAGCGTAATTTTAATGTAATAATAGGCGATGGAGAAGCAGAAGAAGTAAAAAAACAAATTGGTGCAGCTACATCTGCTATGACAGAGGATAAAATGAATGTAAAGGGGAGAAACCTACTTACTGGACTTCCAGAAACTATAACGGTTACTACTCAAGATATAAACGAAGCTATGAAAGATTCATTAAACGAAATTGTAAGAGTTATAAAACTTACTTTAGAACAAACTCCACCAGAACTTGCATCTGATATTATGGAACATGGTATAACTTTATCAGGTGGACTTTCAATGCTTAAAAATATTGATAGGCTTATTAATGAAGAAACAGGAATGCCTGTCTTTATTGCAGAAGAACCAGATAAATGTGTGGTTAAAGGGGTTGGAATGGCTCTTGATAATATAGAGGTTTTAAAAAAAGCAACAAAAACAAGAAGATAAAGAGGTAAATGCATGAATTATAGGTATAATTTTAATAATAAGAAAAAATCTAATAAAAAAAGAATTATATTTGTTATTATTTTCGTTATTTTAGTTATAATGATATCAGCATTCTTTTTTAGAAATAATTCAAATAAAGTAATTAGTAGTATATCTAGTGTTATAAGTTATCCTATAACAGCCATTAAAAATGCTTTTTCGTGGGCTGGAAGTAGTATTGGAAATATGTTTACAGATAAGAATAAAATATTGGATGAAAATAAAAAACTAGAAGAAGAAAATAATAATTTAAAGCTACAAATACTTGAAAGTGAGAGAATTTTACAAGAAAATGAATCATTAAAAAGTATGTTAGATATAAAAAATTCATATAAGCATTTTAATTTAAAATTTGGAAAAATAATATATAGAGAGCATGATAACTGGACTCAAACATTTAAAATTGATATTGGTTCTAATGATGGTGTATCGTTAAACCAAGCTGTTGTACATAAAGATGGGTTAGTAGGATATATATCAAATGTAAATGATAGTTCAAGCACAGTTACTACTATACTTGATCCATCATCAGCTGTTAGTGTTAATATAAGCACTATAAATGAGCCTGCAATGTTACAAGGTGACTTGTCATTAAAATCCAAAAATAAACTTAGACTTGACTTTATTGAGCTTGACGCTGAAATATCAATTGGGGATATGCTATATACTTCTGGACTTGGAGCTATGTATCCAAGCTCTATACCCGTAGCAAAAATAACAGAAGTTGTTAGTAAAAAGAATGATATAAATAGATATGCAGTTGCTGAGCCTTGTGTGAGTATAAAGTCTATATCGGAAGTTGCCGTAATAATTAATTAAAAGGAAGTAAGATATGAAAAAAGCACTTACAATTGTTTATTTACTATTATTTATTTTGATTATTTTTGTATTTCAAATGTTTATAATAGATGAAAGAGAACTATTTGGAGTAAAACCAAATTTAATATTAATATCTGTAATTGTTGTTAGCCTCTGGTTTGGCCTTTATACAGGTTCGATTTATTCTGTTATAATAGGAATTATAACAGATATGTTATTTGGAAATAATATAGGACTTTTTACCATTGGTTATGCTATAACGGGAGTTATTATAGGCTTTTTTAATTATAATTATAGGAAAGAAAATAAGATAGCTTTACTTTATCTAACTTTTATAGCCACAGCAATTTTTGAGCTTATAGAATATATTATATATTTTGTTATTACAAAAGAGTATACTAGTATTTTGTATTTTGTTTATCAAATAATACTAACTTCAATATTAAATATAGTAATTGTATATGTTGTATATTCTTTGCTATATAAAATAATATCTTTTTTTGAAGATAGACTTAATGTATATGATGTGTAAAGAGGGTGAATAGATATTAAAAAAATATTTGCAAAATTCATGGATATAATAAACGATAGATATTTAATTATGTATTTTTGCGTTATAGTCATATCTATACTGTTTATAATAACTCTTTTTAATCTTCAAATAGTAAAAGGAGAAGAATATAGGGAACAATCAGAAAAAAGAATGTTAAGAACAAAGACTGTTACTGCACCACGTGGAGAAATATATGATAGAAACGGTGTAATTCTTGCTACAAATAAACTTTCATATGATATAATGCTATATAAAGTAAGAGTTGATACAAAACAGCAAAATGATGGCCTTTTAAGACTTGTAGAAATATTAAATGAAAATTCTGATAAAGTCTATTCTACTTTTCCTGTTAATGACACTTTAGATGGTTTTAACTTTGAAAATGAAGAAGAAGAAAAGAAATGGAAAAAAGAATTTAAATTAGACGAAAATTTGAATTTTGATGAAGTTATTGATAAGTATATAGAAAAATATGAATTACAGGATTATTCTAAAAGTAGACAAAATCAGATTAAAATGATACAAATAAAATACGAAGCAAATTTAAATGGATATTCGCTATTTAATAGTGCTACTATCGCAAAAGATATTTCACAAAATTCCGTAGCAAAGCTAGGTGAAGAAAAATATAAAATATACGGTATTAGTATTGTATCTGTCCCAAAAAGATACTATCCAAATGGAACCTTGCTTTCACATACTATTGGCTATGTAAGTAAAATTAGTAGCACAGAATATGAAAATAAAAAAAATGAAGGATATAATGTAAACAGTGTTATTGGTAAAGCTGGAATTGAACAATCCTTTGAAAGATTTTTAAAAGGTACAGATGGAGTAATAAAAGAAGAAACAGATTCATTTGGAAATGTTTCATCTCAAACAGAAACTACTGCGGCAAAATCAGGAAATAACGTAACTTTAACTATTGATTATAGGCTTCAAAAAGTCGCAGAAGAGTCTTTGTTAAATACAATTAATGGACTTCAAAATGGTACTTTGGTTGGTAAAAAAGTTAGTGATGCAAAATCAGGTGCGGTCGTTGTATTAGATGTAGAAAGCGGAGAAGTGTTAGCAACTGCTAGTTATCCTACTTATGATATAAATAGTTTAATAGGAGGTATTTCTTTAAGTGATTGGAATAATTTAATAAAAGATCCACTTACACCTATGTTAAATAGAGTAATATCAGGAACTTATTCTCCAGGTTCTACATTTAAAATGCTTGTTGGAATGGCTGGGCTTATGAATGGAAAAATTACAGTAGATGAAAAGTATTATGATCCTGGAATTTATCCTTATGGTTATCATCCAAAATGTTGGATATATACTGATAGGCATACGACTCATGGTTGGATAAATATAGAAGGAGCTATAAAAGGATCATGTAATTGTTATTTCTATGAAGTTGGTAGAAGAATTGGAATATCTGAGATAGTAAAATATTCTAAACTTTTTGGACTTGGGCAGAAAACTGGGATTGAACTTTCTGGTGAGGTTTCTGGAACTATTGCAGGGGCAGACTCAAATTCGGAAGATGGACTTAAAAGTCCATGGTATCTAGGAGACACTTTGTCTGCTGCTATAGGTCAATCTGGAAGTTCATTTACACCAATTCAGCTTGCAAACTATATATCAACTATAGCTAATGGCGGTAAATTAAATAAGGTATCAATTATCAAATCAGTAGATAATGAAGTAGAAAGTACTAGTGTTTCAAGAGATGATATAAATAAATATTCTAGCGAGTATACAGGTGTAAATTTTGAAGAAAGAAATCTTAATATAAATTCTGAATATATAGATGCAATAAAAAAAGGTATGCTTTCTGTTACTAGTGAAACTGGAGGTACATCTTACATTGTGTTTAAAAATAGTGATATACAAGTAGCAGGAAAAACAGGTACTGCAGAAGTTCCAAGCGGAAACAATAATGGAATATTTGTAGGATTTGCACCTTATGATAAACCTAAAATTGCTGTAGTTGCAGTAATAGAACATGGTGGAGAAGGAACATATACTGCAAATGTTGTAAAACCTATTATGGAGGAGTATTTTAATATTGATAGAGAAGCAAAACAAAATGAAAAAGCTCAAAATGTCTCAAAACAAGATATTAAGTTTTAATTAAAAGAAGGGAAAAAAATGGAGAAAATATCAGTAGTTGTTCCTTGTTGCAATGAGGAAAAATCATTACCTTATTTTTACGATGAAATAAAAAAAGTAATTAGCGAAATGAAAGAAAACGAGTTTGAAATTATTTTTGTAAATGATGGAAGTAAGGATAAAACTATTAAAGTTATAAAAGAACTAGCTAAAAAAGATAAAAGTGTAAGATTTTTATCTTTGTCAAGAAATTTTGGCAAGGAAGCAGCAATGTATGCTGGATTTAAAGAGGCAACAGGTGATTATATTGCTGTAATGGATGCAGATCTGCAAGATCCACCAGAATTATTAAAGGATATGTTAAAATACATAAAAGAAGAAGGTTATGATTCTGTTGCAACAAGAAGAAAAACAAGAAAAGGGGAACCGTTTATTAAATCTATATTTTCAAAAATATATTATAAATTAATTAGAAAAATGACAAAATTAGATATTGTTGATGGTGCAAGAAATTATAGGCTTATGACAAGACAAATGTTAAATAGCGTTTTAGAGATGTGTGAATATAATAGATATTTAAATGGAATATATGCATATGTTGGATATAACACTAAATGGTTATCATATGATAACAAAGAAAGAGTAGCAGGAAAAACTAAGTTTTCGTTTTTTAAATTGGTAAGTTATGCATTAGAAGGAATTACTTCTTTTTCTGCATTTCCTCTTAGGCTTTCTGCGATACTTGGAATGATTTTTTGTTTTATTTCTTTTGTATTTATAATATTTATCATTATTAGAACTCTTGCATTTGGAGATCCTACTAGTGGTTGGCCATCTATGGTATGTATAATTGTATTTTGCGCAGGACTTCAATTATTTTTCCTTGGAATAATTGGTGAGTATCTATCAAAAACCTATCTTGAAACAAAAAGAAGACCTGTTTATATTGTAAAAGAAACAGAGAAAGATTTGAAAAAATAATTATTAGTTACTATAGTATAAAAAAGAAAGAGTGGGATAATTTTGAAAATATATTATGGTAGTACAGTTATATTAGAAAAGCCAAGTTTAGAAATATTAAATCATAAAACTGATTTTGGAAAAGGTTTTTATACTACAACAGATATTAATCAAGCTAAAAAATGGACTAAGATAAAAAGAAAATGAATAGAAATGGAAGATAAAAATGTTAATGTTCATCAGTATATTAACGTTTATGAGTATACAGAAAATAATGAGTTAAATATATTAGATTTTAAGCAAGCTACAAAAGAATGGTTAAAATTTGTATTGATGAATAGACAAATTTATGAACTTGTTCATAAATATGATATTGTTATTGGTCCAGTAGCAAATGATAATTTGTATCAAGTTTTAGTAAACTATATGGAAGCTTTTATATTTTAAGTACTATATTAGAAAAAACAGGAAATTATAATTTCTAATTAAATAGATAATTAAATTTTAAAGAAACGGTATAAGTTATATATTACAGCTTATACTGTTTTTTTACTTATGTTTAATTTTTTAAAAATTGTTAATAATATATTAATAAGTTATAATTACTCAAAATGTAAAACAATTTTCACTTTTTTTGTAAAATAATATTTACTTTTTTTGTAAAATAATATATAATTTTATATGAAAGAAGGGTTTAACATGAAAGAATATTTACCTAGAATTGTTGATAAGCAGATTGAAGATGTTTTAAATATTATGGGAGCTGTTTTAATAGAAGGATGTAAGTGGTGTGGAAAGTCTACTACTGCAAGACAACATTCTAAAAGTGTTTTAGAATTTCAAAATCCAGATCAAAAAAAAGAGTTTGATAATATAAAAAATATTAAACCATCTATATTTTTAGAAGGTGAAAAACCAAGATTATTTGACGAATGGCAAATGTATCCAGTAGTATGGGATTGTATAAGAACAGATGTTGATCATACTGGTTTAAGAGGACAATATGTTTTAACAGGATCTGCAAAACCTAGTGAAGGTCAAATTATGCATACTGGTACTGGTAGAATATCTAGGTTATTAATGAGACCAATGAGCTTGTATGAGTCTGGTGATTCTAATGGAAAAGTATCTATTATTGATATAATTGACGGAAAAGATGTTTCGGGGGTATCTGATTTATCTTTAGAAGATTTAGCAAATGTAATTGTGCGTGGAGGATGGCCTGCATCACTTTCAATTGAAGGAGATGCAAAATATAAAGTTGCAGAAGAATATGTAAAATCTCTTTTGCATGAAGAAGTAAATTCTGTAGACGGTATAGAAAGAAATTTAAGTAAGATGACAACAGTGTTGCGTTCGCTTGCAAGAAATATTTCTACACCTGTAAGTAATTCAACAATAGAAAGCGATGTGAAAAATATTTTTGCAGAAGAAATATCTAGACCGACATTAAGTGATTATTTAAATACATTAGAAAAACTTTTCGTTATAGAAAATGTAAATGCGACTAATTTGAATTTTAGATCTAAAACAGCCATTAGGACAAAGCCTAAAAGAGAATTTGTTGATCCATCAATTGCTACAGCTATACTTGAAATTAAACCACAAGATTTAATTAATGATTTAAACTTATTTGGTTTTCTTTTTGAGTCTATGTGTATTCGTGATTTAAGAGTTTACACTCAAGCTATAAATGGAGAAATTACTTTTTATAGAGATGAAAACAATTTTGAAATTGATGCTATATTAATGACTCAAAGTGGTAAATGGGGTGCTATAGAAATAAAATTAGGTTCTGGTTATGTTGAAGAAGCAGCACAAAATTTATTAAAATTTAAGGAAAAGGTAGATATACAAAAATGTGGTGAGCCATCTTTCTTAATGGTATTAACTGGTACTACTTATTCATATAGAAGAGAAGATGGAATATATGTTGTATCTATAGGAAGTTTAAAAAATTAATTAAAAAGTATGTGTTAAATGTTTTAAAGCTGAATTTAACACGTTGTGAAAGCACAAAAAACATATAGTTAAGATAAGGAAATTATTTATATAAAGAAAAACTAGCTGGTATTTAGCTAGTTTTTCTTTATGTTAACATGCGCTGAAAATGCAATTTTTTGTAAAAAAGGGTTTAAAAATTAAAAATCATATGATATAATCGTGGAAGGTGATTATATGAAATATAAGATTATTGAAAATATAAATCCAAATATTTTTAGAGGATATGATATTAGAGGAATATATGGAAATGATTTAGACGAAGATATAGTATATACAATAGGACTTGCTTATGCAAAATATATAAAAAATAAAGGATATAGTAGATGTGTAATAGGTAGAGATAATAGAAGCTCATCTTTACCTTTATCAGAGGCTCTTATTCAAGGTATTGTAGAAGGAGCTAATATTGAGGTTATAGATATTGGTTTAGTAACTACTCCTATGTATTATTACGGACAAATATTTTTAAATGATGGTAAAAACATTATGCCTGGTATTATGATTACAGCAAGTCATAATCCAAAAGAATATAATGGACTTAAATTATCTGTTGATGATTTCGGAAATGCTTGTGGAAAAATGATAGAAGATTTTAGAGATTTTGTTTTTTCTAATGCTAAAGAAGAATTAAATAATATACGTGAAGTAAAAGGAACAGTAGAAAAACAAGATATAAAAGAGGGATATTTAAATCTTGTTAAGAATTCTATTGATTTAGGAAATAAAAAAATTAAAGTAGTAGTAGATACTGCAAATGGAACAGCTTCAATCATTGCTAAAGAAATGTTTGATATGTTTAAAGATAAAATTGAGATGATACCTTTATACACGGAATCTGATTCTGATTTTCCAAATCATCATCCAGATCCTAGTGTTGAAGAAAATAACACAGATCTAAAAAAAGCAGTACTTGAAAATAATGCTGATCTTGGAATTGGTATTGATGGTGATGGTGACAGAGTAGGTATTATTGATGAAAAAGGAAAAATGATTTTTGCTGATTACTATGCAATCATTGTGTGGCGTTATATAATGGATAAAGTATCAAATAAAAAAGCTTTGTTTGATGTAAAATGCACTAAATCTTTAGCTGATGAGGTAATAAAACTTGGTGGAAAGCCAGTATGTTATAGAACTGGAAATTCATATATGAAAGCTAAAATGAGAGATGGAGATTTTCCTTTTGGAAGTGAACTTTCAGGTCATGTTTGGTTTAGAGATAAATGGCCAAATATTGATGATGGATTATATGCCGGCTTAAGACTTATAGAAATAATGTCAAATACTGGAAAAACTATAACAGAAATGTTAGAAGGAATAAATAAATATTATTCCACTCCTGAAATAAAATTTGTATCAACTGATGATGAAAAATTTAAAGTTATAGAGAAAATAAAAGAATATTGTATAAATAAGGGATACAAAATAAATGATATTGATGGGGTAAGAGCTGAATTTGAAAATGGTTGGGCTTTGGTTAGAGCTTCTAACACAGGACCTAATATTACAGCTAGATTTGAAGGTAAAACAGAAGAAGATATGGAAAAAATAAAAGATGAATTTATGGCTTTGTTAAAATAAAAGTAAGAGGGTATTAAATTGAAATTTGCTATAAACTATGTTAATAATGATTTTAATACAAAATATACATTTGATAATGATATTTATTTAAAATATCCAGGGTTTCATCCTAGTTTTGAAGAATTTAAAAATATACCTAAATTAAAAAATAGAATTTTATTACATGGAATTATTCCTTCATCTGGTTCTGTTTTTGATGAACATTTATGCGATAATATGGATTATTGGGCAGAAGTTTTCAAAAAAAATAACAATAAATGGGTATCTTTACATTTTTATTATGAAGATAAATTTTGTCCTTTAGATAAAGTAGAGGAAGTATGTAAATCAAATATACAAAAAATTAGGCAAATACTACCCAATATTCCTATAATAATTGAAAATGTACCATATCAGTACAAAAACTATGATTGGTGTTTTAAGCCAGATGTTATTACTTATTATTGTAATAAATATGATTTAGGTTTTTTGTTAGACATTTCACATTTGTTTGTTTATTGTAAAAATAACAATTTAGATGTAGAAAAATATCTAAAAAAATTACCATTAGACAAGCTTTATGAAATACATATTTCTGGTTGTTATATAAATGAGAATGGAAAAGTAGATGATACTCATTTTGAATGTTTTGATAAAGTATATGATATGTATAAAAAAGTATTAAATATGACAAATAGCGTAAAACTTACATCAATAGAATATCCAGTATATAACAATATACCAGTTGTAATTAAATATTTAGATGAAGTTTCAGATGATGAAGTATATAAATTACAAAAGAGACAATTAGATAAAATTAGAGAAATTTATAATAATCATTTGTATAAAAATACAAAATAAAACAAAAGGAGTGTTACAATGAATTTTATTAATAAATGCAAAGAAATATATCAATATAGACATATGCTAAAAACACTTGTAAAACAGGATATAAATGGAAGATATAAAGGATCATTTTTTGGATTTTTATGGACATTACTTAATCCATTACTTATGTTATTTGTGTATTCTTTGGTTTTTCAATTTGTATTTAGGACAGGTATAGAACACTATTCTATTTACTTATTTATTTGTTTAATGCCTTGGAATGCTTTTGCAAACACTATTGCTAATGGTACTACTTGTGTTTCTAATAATGCAAGTATTTTAAAAAAAGTATATTTTCCTAGAGAAATATTACCACTTGCTGTTGTTATAAGTAACACAATACAGTATTTCTTTAGTGCTGTTATAATATTTATTGCTTTACTAGTATCAGGTGTAGGAGTGTCTTGGGTTGCTCTATTTTTACCAGTTATAGTGTTAATACAAGCAATTTTTTCGCTAGGAATAATAATGTTACTATCTGCAGCTAATGTGTATATACGAGATGTACAATATATTATGAATCCTATTATGATGATTTGGATGTATGCTTGTCCGATATTATATAGTATATCTATGGTTCCAGAAAGGTTTGTTGGAATATATAAACTAAATCCAATGACTTTAATCATGATGGAGTATCAAAATATATTATATAACAAAACAATGCCAAATTTCAAAAGCCTTGGAATAGTATTTGGAGTTTCAGTTTTGATGTTAATAATAGGTTATTTAGTATTTAATAAATTACAAAGACGTTTTGCAGAGGAGGTCTAATTGTGGCTAAAAAAAGTAAAAAAGAAGATATTGCAATTTCTGTAAAAAATGTTACAAAAGAATTTACAGTATATGAAGATAAAGCATACTTTTTAAAAGAAAGACTTGCTAACCTAAAAAGAAATAAAAAATCCAAACATGTAGTTTTGAAAGATATTTCGTGTGATATAAAAAGAGGAGAGTCTGTTGCATTAATTGGAGTAAATGGTTCTGGTAAATCTACTTTGCTTAAGCTTATGAACAAAATAATATATCCAGAAAAAGGCACAATTACTATGAATGGTAAAGTATCTAGTATGATAGAGCTTGGTGCTGGATTTAATACAGATTTTACAGGAAGAGAAAATATATATTTTAATGCTTCTATGTATGGACTTGGAAAAAAAGATGTGGATCCAATAATTGATAAAATAATAGAATTTTCTGAACTTGGAGAATTTATTGATACGCCTGTTAGAACATATTCTTCGGGTATGTATATGAGGCTCGCTTTTTCAATTGCTGTAAACGTACAAGCTGAAATTTTACTTATAGATGAAATACTTGCTGTTGGTGATGCACATTTCCAAGCAAAATGTTTAGAAAAAATGAAGGAGTTAAAAGCTCAAGGTAAAACTATGGTGTTTGTTTCACATAGTATGGATCAAGTGAAAAGCTTTTGTGATAGGGCAGTATGGCTATATAATGGTATAATTAAAATGGATGATAAAACAGAAAATGTAGCAAAGGCTTATTTAGAAGAACAAGGATAGTAAGGAGTTTTAGTCGATATGAAAATTTGGATAATTACAACAGAGTATCCTCCTGCATTTGGTGGAGGAATAGGAACATATGTTGAAAATGTAGCAAAAATGTATTCTGAAAATGGTGATAATGTAAAAGTTATATTAAGAGACAACGAAAATGAGAGAAAATATGAAAATAAAAATCTAGAAGTGTGTAGATTCGTGTTAAAATATGATAAAAAATATTCTTATATGGGAGAAGTACAATCTATGGCTTACCAATATTTTGAATATATTAATACTTTGTTAGAAGAAGAAACACCAGATATAATTGAGATTCAAGAATACAACGCTATTGGCTATTATATTCTACAAAACAAGTACATTAATTCTGAATATTTAAAATATGTACCTGTAGTGGTTCATTTACACACTCCACAGTTTGCTTTATATAGTATTAATAAATCTATTAATTATAAATTACCTGATTATTGGATAGGAGAAATGGAGAAATTTTGTATTAAGGCGGCAGATGCCTTACTTTGTCCTAGCCAATTTTTAGCAGATAAATTGAAAAGTATTAATAATAATGTACCTATAAAGGTTATTAATTTACCATTTAATTTAGATGATGAGAATAATGAAAAAATAGAGAAAGATCCAAAGCTTTTTGTGTATTTTGGAAGGACAGAATACAGAAAAGGTGTTGAACAATTAGTAGAATCTTTTGAAAGACTTTGGAAACAAGGATATGATTGTAAATTAAAAATTATAGGTGGTGACGTTAAATTTTTTCCAAAGAATGAATACTTAGGAGTGTTACTTGCAAATAAATATAAAGATAGAATACAACAAGGGGTATTGAAATTCCAAGGAAATACACCTCAAAAAGAACTTATTAAGGATATAAAAGCTGCTAGAGCTGTAGTTATACCATCATTATATGAAAATTTTCCTAATACTTGTATTATGTCTATGTGGCTTGGAAAACCAGTAATAGTTTCTAGACAGGGTGGTCAGGCTGAAATGGTTTGTGAAGATGGAAAAAATGGATATATTTTTGACCATACAGTATCAGGAGAATTAGAAAAAAAAATAATTAAAGTTTTAAACGACTCAGATGATACTTTAGAAAAGTTAGGTGAAAATGCACATAAAAGAATTAACAGTTTATGTAATTTGCAAAAAAATTTAAAATTGAGAAAAGAATTTTTTAATTCGGTAATAAAAAACGTTACTTCAAAAAGCAAATATCCTTTTTTAAATGATGTATCTGATTATAAAAAAAATGCAAGTACTAATGGAAAAGGGATGTTATCTATTGTAGTACCATATTATAATATGGGCAAATATCTTGATGACTGTGTAAATAGTGTCAAATCATCTGATTATGTAAGTAAAGAAATTATAATTGTAAATGATGGTTCAAATGATAAGGAAAGTCTTGCTGCCCTTGAAAAATATAGACAAGATACTCGTGTAAGAATTTTAGATATTGAAAATGGTGGATTAGCAAATGCAAGAAATGTTGGTGCAGATGCTGCAAAAGGAGAGTTTATTGCATTTTTAGATCCTGACGATATGGTGGAAAAAACTTTTTATACAAAAGCAATAAATATTTTAAATAGATTAGATAACGTTTCATATGTTTTTAGCTGGGTAAAATATTTTGAGGGAAGTAATGGATGTTGGACTACTTTTGATACACAATTACCATATTTATTATGCCATAATATGTTAAATGCTAATACATTAGTTAGAAGAGAAGATTTTATTAGATATGGCAAAAATAGAATAGAAATGGAATATGGAATGGAAGATTATGATATGTGGATATCATTAGCTGAAAATAATTGTTTTGGAGTTTGTATTCCTGAATTCTTATCTTTATATCGTGTGAGAAAGAATTCTATGGCAAGAGAATTTAATGCAAATAATCTTTTATATCTAACAGAAATAATTACGAATAATCATAAAAATTTGTATTGTAAATATGGGAATGAGTTATTCAATATTTTACAAGCGAATGGTCCAAGTTATAGATATGCAAATCCATCTATGTATATTAGTAGTGTAGAAACAAAATTTGTATATCAAAAGAGAAAATTAAAAGATATTTTATGGAATTTTAAATTATATAGAGTGTTTATTAAAGGTTTACAGAAATTAGGTATTATGAAATTGTTAAAGAAAATTAAGTAGTTAAGAAGGAAGGAAGAGAATGCAATTCTCTTAAGTATTTTATTATGTCAAAAGAAAATGATTTGTTTAATTTTAAAAATACACCAAATAAAAGAAATGTTGAGAAAGTAACATCAAACGCAATAGATATTAATAATCCTAAAATATCTATTATAACAGCATATTATAATGCTTCCAAATATATAAATGAAACTGCTGCTAGTATCTTCAAACAAACTTTTCCTTATTATGAGTGGATTATTATAAACGATGGAAGTACTGAAGAAAATACTGATATTATTCTTAATGATTTAAAAAAATTAGATAATAGAATAAGGATAATTAATATTGATAATCATGGACCAGCCTATGCAAGATACTTTGCTGCTAAAGAAGCTAAAAGTGATATTCTATTTTTTCTAGATGCTGATGATATGATAGATAATACTTTACTTGAATGTGGATATTTTACTTTATTAACTAATAAAGGAGCTACTTGGGCATATTCTAACATAGTGGCATTTGATAGTAAAGAATATTTATGGAATCCTGTTTTTGATTCTGAAATAGAAAAAAATACCAATTTAGTAAGTATAAATGCATTTATAAGAAAAGAAAAATTTTTAGAAATTGAAGAATATAGCAATCTTCCTAAAGAAGTTCATGAAGATTACTTTTTATGGCTATCTTTTATAAAAAAAGGATATTATCCTGTTAGAATGAATTATTATGGATTTTGGTATAGAATACATGATGATAACCGTTTCGCCAGTACTAATGTTAGTGAAGAAAAATCAAAGACTGCAGAAAGTTATATAGAAAAGGCTAGAAATGAAATAAACGAAGAAGTTACAGCAATTCAATATCCTAGAGAAAATAATAATAGTATGGAATATCCGTATACTTTTGGATTTGATAAAACACTTGGTAAAGGCTCAAAACATATCTTATTTTTAGTCCCATGGCTAGTGTTTGGTGGTGCAGATAATTTTAATTTAAATTTAGCTAAAGGATTAAAAAAAAGAGGATATAAAATAACTATAATATTAACTGAACCATCAGAGTATGTTTTAAGATCAGCATTTGAAGAGTATGCAGATGAAATTTTTGATTTGACAACTTTTTTAAACGAAGAAGATTGGGCAGCTTTTATACATTATATTATATATTCTAGGAAGATTGACTTGTGTTTTCAATCAAACTCTATGTATGGGTATCATATTATACCATGGTTAAAACATAAGTTTCCTAAAATTCCTTTTGTTGACTTTTTACATGCAGAACAATGGGAATGGAGAAATGGAGGATATCCAAGGGATTCAATAGCAATTTCAAATTTTCTTGATACTACATATGTTTGTAGTAAGAATTTAGAAAATATATTATATAACGATATGAATAAAATTAGAAAAAATACACGTGTTATTTATATTGGAATTGATAGTGAATATTTTAATCCTAACATAGTAGAAGATAACTTAAGTGAAAAATATAAAGAAAGAAAAGTAATTCTTTTTCCTTGTAGATTAGCATATATTAAGAGACCAATATTAATGTTGAACATTCTAAATAAATTAAAAGATATATATGAAGATATTTTAGTAATTGTAGTAGGTGATGGACCTGCATATAACGATATGATAGAGTATGTAAACAAACATAGATTAGACAAGTATATAGAATTTGTAGGATATCATAAAGATATAAGACCTTATTACAAAATAGCAGATGTTACTTTAATTTGTTCATTGTCAGAGGGAATTTCACTAACCACATATGAATCATTATCAATGGGAGTTCCAGTAGTTTCCTCTGATGTAGGAGGTCAAAAAGAAGTAATTAATGATGGCGTAGGAGCAATTGTAAAAAATTATCAATCAAGGAAGTTTGACGAATATAACTTTAACTATTCTGAAGAAGAAATTAATGAATATGTTAAAGTTATTAATGAAATATTGCAGTCAAAAAATAATGTTAAAGAAAAATGTAGAGAAAGAATTATAAGTAATTTTTCTTCTATAGATATGACAAATAAATTAATTGATGATTTTGATGAATTAATAAAAAAAGGATCTTCAATAGATAGTAAATATTTGAATAATATTGAATTTGCAGAACGTTTTTTAGTGAATTTTACAGAAAAAGAACAAATACAAAGAAATGAAAAAAAATTATATGAAGTAATCGATAAACGAAACATGGAACTTAACATAAGTAACAAAAAAATAACATGTTTAGAAAATGAAATAAAATCATTAAATAATGAAATTGACAATAAGTCTTTAGAACTTGTCAGTATAAAAAGTTCTAGAGGATATAAGGTGTATAAGAAAATATCAGATATTCTACATAAGAAATAAAAAAATACTAATATAATTTAAAACTTACTTATTATATATAATATATTGTTTTAGAATGAAGGTGACTAATTTGGAAAAGACAATTACCAAACCATTTGATAATAAAGTTGTATTAAAAAAGCGCGATACTAATTTTGAATTGTTGCGAATTATTTCCATGATTATGATAATTTGTTTACATTTTAATGGAAACGGAAAATTATTAAATGCAAATCCATATTTTTCGAAAGTTTGGTTTTTATCTAATATAACAGAATTTGCATGTATAATTGCTGTTAATATATATGTTCTTATTACAGGATATTATATGGTAAAGTCAAAAATTAAATTAAGAAAAATAATTCTTTTAGAATTGGAAATATTATTTTATTCAATTGGGATTTATTTGATTTTAGTAATATTTAATAAAATAAATTTTAGTAAAAAAGAATTTATAAATGTATGCTTTCCTGTTATATCGTCACAATATTGGTTTTTAACCGCATATATGGGTCTATATGTATTAATACCTTTTTTGAATAAGCTAGCTAATTCATTAAATAAAAATCAATATAAATTGTTGATAATTATTTTAACTATATTACTATCTATTATAAAGACTATAAATCCAAATAACAACGTGTTCTCAAATAGTAATGGTTACACTTTAACTTGGTTTTTATACTTATATTTATTAGCTGGATATATGAGAATTCATTATGTAAAAGAAACTAAAAAAATTAAATTATTTATTTTGTATATTTTAATAGTTAGTGTTCAGTTATTCTTAAAAGTATTTTTTGTTAAAAATTTATATATTCAAAATAATTATATAAGCCATTTGTTGGGATATGATAATTTATTTGTTTTAATTGAAAGTTTGGTAGTATTTTTGTTTTTTAAAGATATTAAAATAATTAATAAATTTACGAATAAAATAATATTATTTATTTCTCCACTTACTTTAGCTGTATATTTAATACATGATAATAACTTTATAAGGAATATATTATGGAACAGAGTTTTTAAAACTTGTAATATATATAGTTGTAAAGAAGTATTCTTAAATATGGTTATTTATGTACCTTTAATTTTTATAATTTGTTGTGGTATTGAATATGTTAGAAGAATATTATTTAGAATTATATCTAAATGTAAAATAATTAAATGTATAAATCGAAAAATAGATTCACTTGAAGAAAAATTATTTTCACTACTTTGAGAGTGAAGATTAATTATAAAAAGGAATGATTAATATATGAATAAAGTATTTATTTTAAATAATAAAAATATTAATAAATATGTTCCAAGGATGGAAAAAAATATTCCATGCTTGGATATTCATGTGTTAAATAGTGAAGAATTATATAAATATGAAAACGATATACCTCTAAAAAAAGAATCGCCTTTATATAATGATTATTTAAGGATATATATTGCATATAAAGAAGGTGGATTAATACTAGATGGAGAAATAGAGGTAAAAGAAAATTTAGGTAACTTTCTTTTAAATGAAATATTTCTAGGGTATAATACCGAAAACACTTTAGCTACAAATATTATATGGAGTAGTAAAAAAGAAAATGAAATATTAAAAAAAGTTTTAGACGAGATTGAAAGAAATCAAGATTTAGATATAACTAGTATTTTTTCTAATGTTTTAGATAGAGATTTTAGTAAGATATATAATAGCTTAGTAAATATAGATAATAAAGTATATTTTTATCCTTATGATTACTTTTATCCACTGGATTATGAAAATCATGGTAAAAATATATCTGAAAATACTAAAGTTATATTTCATGTAGATAAACCACTTTCAAGGTATGCTAAAGTTAAATATAATGTGTATAAAAAAGTAGGACCTTATGCTTTAAGATATTTATTAACATTAACAGATAGTATAAGAAATAGAATTGGTGCTAAACGTTATATAAAGAAACAATCAAAAGGAAAATTTGAAAATCCCAAAGATATTGAACAATCAGTACTTGAGGCTGCTAGTATATTGGATAATTACAAAAATAAAAATATTGATTATATTATTTTGCATAATCCAAGATGGATGGGAGTTACAAGTGCTACTAAAGAATTATTTGAAAATTTAGTTCCTTTACAAGGTACATATACAGCTTCACAAGTGGATTTAATAGCAAAAAAAATAAGTGAATTAAATATAAATCAAGTTATTTTTAGTGCATTTGAATTTGGATTTGATAAGTTAGCAAGAAAAATTAAACAGTTAGAACCTGATATAAAAATAAAACTTTTTTGGCATAGTAGTCATTCTCAAATAAATGGACAACTTGTAGATGCTATGAACTGGAAAACAAATTTAAAAGTTATTAAATTACATAGAGAAGGTATAATAGATGTCTTTGGTACCTGTAAAGAAAGTCTAGTTAATTTTTATAAATCACAAGGATTTAAAACTGCTTTTATACAAAATACTGTTAGACTTAATGACGATATAAAGCAAGAAATAAACAATGTAGAAAGAGAAAATTCAACTGGAAAAATAAAGATTGGACTTTATGCTGCTGGTATGGACTGGAGAAAAAATATGTTCAACCAGATTGCGGGAGCTTCATTAGTTGAAAATTCAGTTGTTGATAGTGTACCATTGAATTTTGAAGGACAAGTTTTTGCTTCAAAAATAGGCTTAGAAATGACTGGACTGGATAAAGGAGTAAAGAGAGAAGAATTACTAAAAAGAATGGCTTCAAATAATATTAATCTATATGTTACATTTTCTGAATGTGCTCCAATGCTTCCAATAGAAAGTATGGAAGTTGGAACAATTTGTTTAACTGGAAATAATCATCATTATTTTAAAGGTACAGAACTTGAAAACTATTTAGTTGTAACAAGAGAAGATGATGTTGTAGCAATAGCTGATAAAATAAAATATGCTTTAGAAAATAAAGAGAAAATATTTAAGTTATATAAAGCTTGGAAAGAAAATTATGATATAATAAGCAAAAAAAGTGTACAAGAATTTTTAGATATGTAAAAGCAATATATAAAGGTGGTAAAATGTCAAGACATTTAAAAAAGGTAAAAAGTATTTTTTTCTATCCTAAAAAAGAAACAAATCAAATAATAGAAACTATAAGTAATTTTAAACGGTAAAGATGGATTTGCTATATATAATCCGGAATGTTTAGGTATTATGAACTCTACTAAAGATTTATTTGATAATACTGTGGGCATTAAAGAGGTTTTAAACAAAAAACAACTTGATGCTATAGTAAATGCTATAATAGATACTAGAGTAAAATATGTTATTTTTAGTTCTATTACATATGGGTGGAAAGGGATAGTAGAGAAGTTAAAAGAAAGAAACAAAGATATAAAAATAAAATTTTTGTGGCATGGTTCTCATGCAATGTTTGTAGAAAGAGATGAATCTTACTTTTTATATAGTATAATAGAACTAATGGATAGAGGTCTTGTTGATTCAATTGGTTTTTTTAAGGAGAGTATGGCAGAATTTTACAAACAAAAAGGATATAATTCTTTCTTTGTGACAAATAATGTGAATAATATAAAGATAACAAATAAAGAAGCTTTTAAAAAAGAAGAAGAGAAAGTATATTTAGGATCTTATGCAGCAGGTGATCGTTGGGGCAAAAATACAGTAAATCAATTAAGTGCAGCTTCAATGATAGAAAACTCTGTACTTGATATAATACCAGTCACACCACTTATATCTGAATTTTGTGAAACAATGAATATATGCATAAATGATAGAAATTTAGGATATTTACCAAGACAAGAATTACTAAATAGAATGGCTTTAAATGATGTTAATTTATATGTTACATTTACAGAATGTTCACCAGTTGTACCTTTGGAAAGTTTAGAACTTGGAGTACCTTGTATTACAGGAAATAATCATTCATATTTTAAAGGCTCAAAATTAGAAGATTATTTAGTTGTAAAAAGTGAAGATGATATAAATGAAATATATGACAAGATAAAGTATTGTTTGAATAACAAAGAAGAAATAATAAAATTATATAAAGAATGGAAAAAAGATTACGATATTTTATCTAAAGATTTATTAGAAAAATTTATAAATGATTAGGGGTGTTTATGGAAGATATTGAATTGTCCGTTATAATACCAGTATATAATACAGAAAAATATATTAAAAGATGTATAGATTCTGTAATAACAGCTGTAAAAAAAGTGAATATAAAAAGTGAAATTCTTATTATTAATGATGGCTCGACAGATAATTCCGAAACTATAATTAAAGAATATTTAAATGAGTATGCGAAATTAATTAAGTATTATAAAAAAGAAAATGCAGGATTAGCTGATACCAAAAATGTTGGAATTAAAATGGCAAAAGGAAAATATTTAAGTTTCATAGATTCAGATGATTATATTGATGAAGATTTTTACTATGATTCATTTCAAATGATAAAAAACGAAAAGGCTGATATGGTTATTTGTGATTGGGAAACAATAGATATACAAAATAATAAAAAATACATTGTTGAGGCAAAAAATAAATTATATGAAGATGATATGTGGGGATGTATTGACATACCTATTATGCCATCTTCTTGTAATAAAATAGTAAAAAAAGATTTGTTTAATAATTTAGAATTTCCAAAAGGCTTAAGGTATGAAGATTTAGGAACTACTCTAATATTATTTTTTAGAGCAAACAGTATAAAATATATGAATAAACCATACTATAAATATTGTTTAACACCTGGTTCAATAATGAGGACGGATTTTGATGAAAGAAATTTGCAAATGATAGAAATATTCAATATATTGTTTGACAGAATTGAAAAATTAGATATATCTAAAGATAAAAAAGATAAAGCACTATATATGGTGTATACTAGAAGATTTTACGAAGAAATATTAGAAAAAATTGTACTATCAAATAAAAAAAAGTATCTTATTAAAGAATTTTGTGATAAAATAAAATTACTTGATCAAAAATTTTGGAAAAACAAATATTTTATAATGCTTATATCTTCTCAAGGTAAAAAAAGAAAAAAAGCTAATGAATTACTTCATAAAGCAATTCAAAACAAAAAATATAGATTATTAAATTTATATCTTACAAAAAGATTATATTATAAATACTTTGCAATTAGATATATGAGTATAGATAAAATAATGGAGGAATAAAGTGGGAGAAAAAAATGTAAAAATAATACATTATTGTTGGTTTGGACCAAAACCATTATCTAAACTTGCAAAAAAATGTATGAAAAGTTGGAAAGAATTTTTACCTGACTATGAAATAAAACTGTGGAATGAAGAAACTTTTGATTTTAATCAAAACAATTTTGTAAAGCAGGCTTATGAAAATAAAAAATGGGCTTTTGTAGCGGATTATGCAAGACTTAAGGCTTTGTCTGAATATGGAGGAATATATCTTGACACTGATATGGAGATAATAAAAGACATATCACATATTTTAAATGATGAATGTTTTTTGGGGATTGAAGACTCTGGTCTTGTTAATGCAGCTGTTATTGGATCAAAGTTACCTCATAATAAATTTGTTGATACATTAATATCAAATTATGATAACTTGGACAAATTTGATGAGAAAGATATTTATGCAATGACTATACCAAGGCAGATAACTAATATTTTGAATACTCTTGGATTTGATAAAAATAGCAATGAAATTCAAGTATTTTTTGATGGAAGTTTAAAAGTATATCCAAGAGAATATTTTTATCCTTTAAGTTATGATTATCAAGATAATAAATTTACTGAAAACTCTTGCATGGTTCATAGATATGATGCAACTTGGGCTAGTAAGCCTGAGAAAGCAAAATTATTTTTTAGGAGACATAATTTAAAATTTATGATGAAAGCTGTGGATATTTGTGTAAGCATAAAAATAAGAATAAAAAGGATTTTTAATAGAATAAGGAGAATACCAAATGAAAAAGAATATTAAGTGGATCGTTATATTTGCTTTAATTTCTATTGTATTAGAATGTGGAATATTTGCTTATAATAAAGTAATAAATAAATTATATGCAAAATATCACTTTATAGAAAATGAGGCTATAATTTTTAAAAATGATGACTTGAAAGTAGAAAGTATAACTAATGAATATGATAGTTTAAAAATTAATGTATCAAGTGATTTGAAAATATATAATATTGTTTTAGAGCTTAATCATTCGACTGATAATAGTATTTATATTAGAGTTAGAAGTGATTATGGAGACAAATTGCTTCCTTCAGCAAATTCTCCTACTACTGAATTTAAAACTTATTATAAGGATGGAATTAATACTTCTAATTTAGAGATAGTTTTTCCAAAAGGAGTTATTAATAAAAATGAGATAAATTCCGTTATAATAAATTCAAATCTACAGTTTTTAAATCAATATTCATTTTCGTTTCTAAGAGTATTATTATATTTTACTATCTTAGTGATTACATATTTTATTATTAAAAATAGAAAATGGATAATCAATAAAATTAATAATATGAAATTGGAAAACTTTTTTACATTTCTTATTGCATTATTTGGTATAATTTATGTATTTGTAAATGTACCTCTTGACATTTATGATGAGCACGGTCACGTGCTTAGAGCATATGAATTATCAATGGGAAATGTAAAAACAGATCAACATGAATTTCCAAAGGCAATTGTAGATTTCTTTAAAACTGAAGATGGAAATTATCCTAATAGAAATATTTCATATAAAGATTTGTTTAATAAAATATCAGATTCGTTAAATTCTGATGTGACAACAAAATTTTCTGTTGGATCAACAGGAGGATATAGCCTTATTAATTATTTTGCAGTAACATGTGGAGTATTTTTAGCAAGAATCTTTCATTTAAATGCATTGTTTACATTTTATTTGGGAAGATTGTTTAATCTGGCTTTATATACCATAGTTATTTATTTTGCACTTAAAATTTGCCCTAGTAATAAAATTAAAAAAATACTTGGCGTAATTTGTATATTACCTATGTCAATAAACTTAGCGGCTTCTTTTTCGCCAGATACTGTGATAAATGCTTTTACAATACTGTCAATATCTTTTGCTTTAAAATTAAAATTTGATGAAAAGGTTCAGAAAATTAGTTTAATACAATTTTTAATTTTAGTTGTGTTTATAACAGTACCTATTGTCTGCAAGGTGGCGTATATTTTTCTATTAGGTTTGATACTAATTCTTCCTTCTGATAAATTTAAAAATAGAAAATCAAAACTTATTTATGGAGGACTGTCTCTTATTATTGTTGCTATCTCATATTTTATTTTTAATATTTTATTAAAAGGTAATGTAGAAAGTTCAATTGAGCCAAATACTATAGAACAACTTATATATTGCTTAGCTAAACCATATGAAATTTTTAAAATTATTTTTAATAGCTTAGATATGTTTTCAATTAATTACTTAACAGAACTAAATGGAGGATGGAATACTCCAGGAATTCTTTCCATAATTTTGACATTTGTATTACTTTTAATAATTTTTGAAGAAGACAATTCAAAAATGAAAATTGAATTATTAAAACATGAAAAAATTATTATTTTATTTATAGCTTGTATTGAAATTTTGGCCACTTTTGTAGGATTATATATTTGCTGGTCAACAGCACATTTATCATATGTTAAGGGAATACAAGGAAGATATTTTTTACCGATATTGCCAGTTTTAGCTATTGGTATTAGTAAAGAAATTTTTTCATTAAATATAAAAAATAAGAGAATAAAATTTTTTATATTAATTTCAATTACGTATATTATTACAATAATACATAGT
>CAZTVT010000009.1:0-27581 GCA_964617175.1 uncultured Clostridium sp. | reverse complement strand
TTTTAATCTATTTGATACTAATTTAATGTTATGTTTATGAGATGTTTTATTTTTGATAGAAGCACGATATGAAAGAAATATTGTAAAGTTAGTGGATAATTTGTTAAATTTTGGAAAAGAAATTTTAGTATTGCCAGGAGATGTTTGGAATAATAACTGTTATTTTTCTAATTTTTTAATTCGTGAAGGAGCAGGCGTAATATTGAATATCAAAGATTTAAATATGTATTTATAATTAAAAATTTATATTATTAATTCCTTTTTATGTTGTTATATTTTTTATGCAAAATATATAATAAAATTATTTACAAACAAAAAAAAGTAGTATATAATAACTATAGAGTATGACAAAAGAAAAAGGAGTTGATAATTTTGGCAAGATTACAACTAAATCCTGAAGAAGAGATAACTAGAAAAGAATATTTAAAAAGAAAGAAAAAACAAGAAAAAAGTCTTAAGAAAAAAAGTAAGCTTTCATATATAATGATAGGTGCATTAGTACTTCTATCAGTTTATGTATTTTTTCAATTTTATGTTTATAGTAAAACTAATAATTACAAATATGTAGAGGGTGAAGGGGTAAGTGAACAAAAAGTATATAACATGTATTACGTAACAGAAGGTTACACTTATGATCCTGTTTATTCCTTAAATTCTGTTAGATCAGATGGATTTAATGATACATTGATTTATCAAAATAGTGGTATGCATGATATAATATCAAAAAAAGATTATATATATGGTATAAAAAATGGAGCTCTTTGCAGATTTTCTAAGAATGATTCGGAAACTGAAACTTTAGTAGAATCTGGTGTTGATAAGTATACTTTGACAGATTCAAGAGTATATTATGTTTCAAATAGTAAATTAAGTTATATTGATATAAATTCAAAAGAAAAAAAAGAGTTACCAATTGATAGTGTTTCTGAAATTGTTATAGATAATAATTCATTGTTTGTTGCTAAGTCAAATAAAACAAAAAAAATCTTAGTAAAATATGATTTAGAAGGAACATCAGAACAAGTATTAACGGATAGTAACAATGTTTCATATATTGTGCAAGATGAAAATAATTTATATTTTGTAAATAAAGCTGATGATAATAAAATATATAAAATAGGTAAAGATGGAAATGGTTGTGTAGCTTTATCAGATGCAAAAGGAATTTCAGATAAAGGAAATATAAAAGAGGTAGATGGAAATAAATACATGTTTATTTCGAAAAATAAACTTTACTATATTAATCCAGATGATACTAATGCTTTATGGAACATAAATTTGGAAGATAATACAAAAGAAAAGGTAATTTATGGTACCGTTCAAATTCTTCAAAATGTAGATAATACCGTATTTTATAAAATGAAAAATGAAATGGGCGTATATTTATACAATTATGATACAAAATTTATGTCTAAAGTTACAAATAGAAATGTTAGTGAATTTTCTATAGATGGTGTAGCAGACGATACAAATGAAATTCAAACAAAGAGTTTAAACAAAAACTAAAACTTTATATAGAAATATCATCATAAATTATATATGAAAAAATATTAAATATATTTAAGAGATAGCAAATATAATTTTTGCTATAATTCAAACTGTTGAAAAATTATAAAATATTAGTTAACAGTCTCAAATGGTTACTTTAGCAAAAGTAACCATTTTTTGCATATTTTGGCATTATATCTTGAATTTGAACTTGAGATGTAATATAATAAATATGATAAATTCCAGGAAGGATGGTAAACTTGAAGAAGATAAAATTGATATATAATTCTGGAGCTGGACAGAGTAAATTTAAGTATTTTTTAGATCCAATAATAGAAAAATTTATGGATAATGATATTGAAGTATCTATCTTTAGAGCAGCAAATAACACTAATTTGTACGAGTATTTAAAAAATGTAGAAAAAGATGGATATTCTGCAATAGTTGTGGCTGGTGGTGATGGAACTGTAAATAGAGTGGTAAACGTAATGATGAAAAATAATATAAAAGTACCACTTGGAGTAATACCTGCGGGAACATCAAATGACTTTGCAAAACATTTAGGAATGCCTCAAAATTTTGCCGAATGCATAGATAAAATTCTTACATTTAACGTTCAACCAGTTGATGTAGGAAAAGTAAACGATAAATATTTTGTAAACGTATGTTCAGCTGGGTTATTTACCAATGTATCACAAAAAGTTGATCCAAATTTAAAAAATTCACTTGGAATGCTTTCGTATTTTATTACTGCTGTAAATCAAATGGTCAAATTTAAACCATTTGAAGTAAAAATAGAAACAGAGAATGAAATATATATAGAAAAGATAAAATTATTTTTAGTTTTTAATGGAAGCAGTGTTGGAGGACTTAATTTCTTTTGTGATAATTCAAGTATTCAAGATGGATTGCTTGATATTCTTGTAATAAAAGATTGTAATATTGCAGATACTAGTATGCTTGCAGGTAAACTTTTAGCTAAAAATCATTATACAGATAAAAATGTTATATATTCAAAAGAAAAATGGATAAAAATAACCAAACTTAAAGGAAAATGTGACACTCCAGATGTTGATGGCGATCCATGTTCAGACTTTCCACTTGAAATTGAATGTATAAAAGATGGTATAAATATGTTACTTTAAAAGAGTTATTTGAATTAAAAAGGAGGAAAAAGTGAAAAATTTTGATGCAGTAAAATTGCAAATGTTAAAAAGTGAAGAAAAATTTTCTCCTTTTGCAAGTCTTTCTAAGGATGCTATAAGGCTAAAAAAGGAAGATAATGGGATAAGACTAGAATATGAAAGAGATATAGATAGAATAGTGCATACTCTTACATATACTAGATATATTGATAAAACTCAAGTATATAGCGATGTAAAAAATGATAATATATCTAAAAGAATGACACATGTACAATTTGTAAGTAGGGCAGCAAGAACAATTGCCAGAGATTTAGGTTTAAATGAAGATTTATGCGAGGCTATATCACTTGGACATGATGTAGGACATGCACCTTTTGGTCATACAGGAGAGAGCATATTAAATGATATTTCAAAAGAAAAATCAGGACAAGTATTTGCTCATAATCTAAATAGTGTTAGAATGTTTATGAAAATAGAAAATAATGGTCAAGGGTGTAATTTATCACTTCAAGTGTTAGATGGAATAATGTGTCACAACGGCGAAATGTTAAAAAGTAAATATGCTCCTATAACTAAAGATTTCAAAATGTTTGAAAATGAGTACAACCAGTGTTTGGAAGATGAGAACAACATAAAGAAATTAAGACCAATGACTTTAGAGGGATGTATTGTTAGGATATCTGATATTATAGGCTACATAGGAAAGGATATAGAGGATGCAAAAAGGATTGGTATGTTTGATGATAGGGATATTCCAATTTATATAAAAGAGACACTTGGTATAACTAACTCACAAATTATGAATAGTATTATTCTTGATATTATAGAGAATAGTTTTGGTAAAGAATATATAACAATGTCAAATAGAGTGTATGAAGCACTTGTTAAATTAAAAGAGTTTAATATGCAAAATATATATTTAAAAGCAAATACTAAAGAGAATATAAAAAAATATAGTGATATTTTTAATAAATTATTTAAGGTATATAAAAAAGCTTTGGATACAAATGAAAAGTCAAATAATATATTTGAAGTTTATTTAAACAATATGTGTGATGAGTATGTAAAAAATAACAAAAAAGAACAAATAATAATTGATTATATGTCTGGTATGACAGATAGATTTATTGAAAGTGAATTTGAAAGATATGTAAAATGACGAGGTGATTATTATGTATGATAAAAGTATAGATAAAAAATGGCAAAAAATATGGGAAGAAAGTAAATGTTTTAATGCAACTGATGACTTTTCAAAGAAAAAATACTATGCTTTAGTAGAATTTCCATATCCTTCAGGAGCTGGAATGCATATAGGGCATATACGTGCATATATGGGAATGGATATTATTTCTAGAAAAAGAAGAATGGAAGGATATAACGTCTTGTTTCCAATAGGATTTGATGCTTTTGGACTTCCTACTGAAAATTATGCTATGAAAACAGGAATTCATCCAAGAAAAGTAACAGATAAAAATATTGAAACTTTTACAAAGCAATTAAAATCAGTAGGTTTTTCATTTGATTATGATAGAGTAATAGATACAACTAAACCTGATTATTATAAGTGGACTCAATGGATTTTCTTACAGTTATATAAACATGATCTTGCATATAAGTCAAAAGGATATGTTAACTTTTGTCCTAATTGTAGAGTTGTTCTTGCAAACGAGGAATCACAAGGCGGAAAATGTGATAGATGTGATAGTGATGTTGTACAGCTTGAAAAAGAAGAGTGGATGCTTAAAATAACAGATTATGCTGATAAATTATTAGAAGGGTTAAATGAAATTGATTTTCCTGCACGTGTAAAAACAGAACAAGAAAATTGGATAGGAAAATCTTATGGAGCAGAAATTAATTTTAAGATAAAAGAATCTGATGATGACTTAATTGTTTATACAACAAGACCTGATACAATATTTGGAGTTACGTATATGGCTATAGCTCCAGAACATCCTATAATTGAAAAGTTAAAATCTAGTATAAAGAATTATGATGAAATAATAAAATATAGGGATGAAGCAAAGAAAAAGACTGAGTTTGAAAGAGTTGAACTTGCAAAAGAAAAAACTGGTGTAAAAGTTGATGGTTTAAATGTAATAAATCCTGTATCAGGTGAAATGATTCCATTATATGTTACTGATTATGTTATGATGGGATATGGAACTGGAGCAATAATGGCAGTACCTGCACATGATACGAGAGACTATGAATTTGCAAAAAAATTTAATATATCTTTAAAACAAGTAGTAACTTCAGAAAATGCTGTTGTTGATTTAGAAAAAGAAGCTTTTACAGATATATCTACGGGTGTTATAATAAACTCAGAATTGTTAAACGGTCTTAGTGTCCAAGATGCAAAAAATAAAATAATTGAATATATTGAAACTAAAAATATTGGAATAAGAAAAACTAATTATCATATGAAAGATTGGGCGTTTGCAAGGCAAAGATATTGGGGTGAACCAATTCCTATTGTTAAATGTGAACATTGTGGTTTAGTACCACTTAAAGAAGAAGACTTGCCACTTATGCTACCTGATTTAGAAGAATTTATACCAGGTGAAGATGGTAAATCACCTCTTGCTAAAGTTGAAAGCTTTGTCAATACTACTTGTCCTAAATGTGGTGGAAAAGCTAAACGTGAAACAGACACTATGCCTCAATGGGCAGGTTCTAGCTGGTATTTCTTAAGATATATAGATCCAAATAATGATAAAGTATTTGCTGATAAAGAAAAGTTAAAATATTGGCTTCCAGTTGATTGCTATAACGGTGGTATGGAACATGTTACACGTCATTTGATTTATTCTAGATTTTGGCATAGATTCCTTTATGATATTGGAGTTGTACCTACTAAAGAGCCGTATGCTAAAAGAACTACTCAAGGTTTAATATTAGGACCAGATGGAGATAAAATGTCAAAATCTAAAGGAAATGTAATAAATCCTGATGACATTGTAAAAGAATATGGAGCCGATACATTAAGAACTTATATACTATTTATAGCAGATTACAAAGATTCTGCACCATGGAATGAAAATGGTGTTAAAGGTTGTAAAAAATTCTTAGATAGGGTAATGAGATTAGAAGGAATGATATCAGATGAAGACATTGCAAACCAAGAATTAGAAAAAGAATTAAATAAAACTATAAAGAAAGTATCTGAAGACTATGAAGAGCAAAAATATAACACTGCAATAGCAGCTATGATGACATATGTTAATTTGTTATATAAACAAGAAAAAGTAAGTAAGAAGTATATAAAACCATTTTTACAAATATTAAACCCTATAGCTTCTCATATTACTGAAGAATTGTGGGAAAAATTAGGCTTTGAGGATCACATATTTAATTCTAAATGGCCTGAGTATGATGCTTCAAAAATCGTTGAAGAATATGTAGAACTTGCAGTACAGATAAACGGAAAAGTTAGATTCAAAATAACAGTTCCAACTAGTTTTTCTGAAGATGAAATAAAAGAAAAAGTAAAGAACGATGACAGATTTAAGGGATATACTCAAAATAAAGATATTAAAAAAATTATTGTTATTAAATCAAGAATTGTAAATGTTGTAGTATAATAAACAAAAGAGAAAGAGAGGAATATTATATGGCAAGTTTCCTTACAAATACCGTTTTTTTGCAAATATCTGAAGTAATTTTACTTATTATTTTAGGTTTTGTGTTATATCAGCTTATAAACTTTAGGAAAATAAGAAAAAGAGATTTAGAAAAAAAACAAGCATATACTGATCAACTAACAGGAAGAGGAAATAGATATTTATTTTTATCAGTACTTGATAAACTAATAAAAAAAGGTAATAAATTTGCAGTATGTTTTATGGATCTAGATGGTTTTAAACAAATAAATGATACTATGGGACATGATGCTGGAGATGAACTTTTGGTATATTTGGCTAGAACTTTTGAGGAAAGACTACCAAAAAATGCTGTAGCTTATAGACTTGGTGGAGATGAATTTTCTATTATAATTCAAAATATAAAAACAACAAGAGATATAACAAAAGTACTTGACTATATGAAAAAACAATTAGAAGAACCTATTTTAATTCATGGTACTTTAATTTCATTACAATATAGTTTGGGTATATCTGTATTTCCTGAAGATGCAGATAATAAAAACGATTTGATAATGTATGCTGATGATGCAATGTATTATATTAAAGAAAATGGAAAAAATGGTTATTATTTTCATAATAAAACTTTAAAAGCAAAACTTGATAATAAAAACAAAATGGAAAAAGATTTAAAAGAAGCATATGATAAAAAAGAATTTTCTATTTCTTTACAGCCAAGAATAAATTTAAATGATTTGGACAATATTTGTTTTGAGGCTCTGCTATATTGGAATCATCCTGTGCTTGGAAAATTAGATTCGGATTATTTTATAAAACAAGCTGATGAAATGGGTATAATAGTAAAACTTGATAGATATGTTCTAGATGCTATGTGTAAAAAATTAAACATTTTAAAAAAACAAGGATATAAAAATATACAAATGGCTGTAAATATCTCTAATAGACACTTTATGAAAGAAGATTTTGTTAATGAATTATGCAAAATATTAAGTGAGAATAATATTCAAAAGAATGAAATTTGTTTGGAAATTACTAGTGATATAGATGTAAGAAAAATAAAGACATATAAGAATATGTTTGAAAAACTAAAAAGTTATGGAGTAATAATTTCTATTAATAATTTTAATATAAAATATGATGATATGATATTATATAATGATTTAAATATTGATGAGATAAAACTCTATGCAAAATATATCTCAAAGGAAAGTAATTTAGATAATAATTGTTTAATTGATGTTATAAAGTTATCAAATGATTTAAAATATAAGGTTACTGTTTGTTGTATAGAGACTAAAGAACAACTTGAATTAGCTCTTAAACATGGAGCAGACAAAGTGCAGGGATTTTTATTATTTAATAAAATTTATGATGAATATATAAAAGATGTTATAAAAAAATACGATACATTAAAGTCAAAAGTCTATTCTATGATAGAAACTGTAAAAAAAAGTTAAAAAATATAAAAAAACTGTTGACAAATATATTAAGTTAGGGTATAATTATTTTTGTCATCAGTAAGTGGGCGCTTAGCTCAGCTGGGAGAGCATCTGCCTTACAAGCAGGGGGTCACAGGTTCGAGCCCTGTAGTGCCCACCACTTATTTTTTGGCCCGGTAGTTCAGCTGGTTAGAACGCTAGCCTGTCACGCTAGAGGTCGTGGGTTCGAGCCCCATTCGGGTCGCCATTAATTATTGTGGATGATAGTATGAGGTGAATTTAAAAATCATCTCATTTTTTAAATAATAACATAATATAATTTAATATGTATTTTATATAATTTTAATCAAAATAATTGACAAAATTTGTTTATTATGATATCATACTACAAGTTAACAAATTAATTCATATTATGTTATAGATGTTTATGGCTTGATAGCTCAGTTGGTAGAGCAGAGGACTGAAAATCCTCGTGTCGGCGGTTCGATTCCGTCTCAAGCCACCAGCGGAAATAGCTCAGTTGATAGAGCGTCGCCTTGCCAAGGCGAAGGTCGCGGGTTTGAGCCCCGTTTTCCGCTCCATTTATATAAAATAAGGATTAATTTTTAATCCTTATTTTTTTATAAAAAAGTAATATATTTTATTTTTTTTAATATAAATATATTATATAGTATATGGCGCCTTAGCCAAGCGGTAAGGCACGAGTCTGCAAAACTCTGATCATCAGTTCGATTCTGATAGGCGCCTCCATAATGCATTTTCGTCAAATTACTATAAAATATCGATATAAGTAAGTTTGATGAAAATAAAAAAAGTGAATATCTATCACATTTATATAAGCCTATTTAATCGGCTTATTTTTTTTACCAAAAGTATATAAAAATAGCCTCAAATCATTGAAAAAATTATAAAAATTCGTAAAAACAATGTGTCTAAAAACTTGACATAGATCCATAGAGCTTGGAGATATGGATTTTTGGAAAGATAAAGACAAAGAATATAGCCTAAAAATGATTGATGTATATAATGAGCAAGTAAATGGCTTAGTTAAAATATTATCAACTTTTAATATGGCAAATGCAACAATTCATTTTGAGGAGACATCTCCTCATATGCACATTGTAGGGGTACCTATAATAGAAAATTGTACTAGAGGAATGAAAAAACAAGTTGGAAAATCACAACTTTTTACAAAGGAATCATTAACTAAAATTCAAGATAAAATGAGAACTGCTTGTATTAAGTCTTTTAATAAATTTTATGATATGAATATTAAAGATAAATTAAGACTAGCAATATGTATGAATCAAATCAAATGGTAAGGAATTATATACAATACTAAATAACATTATGAGAAATTTGATAAAGTGCTAAAAGATATTGATGAAGAATATAGAATTATACTTGTAAATTTTGCAAAATATAAACTTATAATGTTTGCAATGGCTAAATTTATGGAGATGAAAAAACAAAATCAAACCGCTATGTATTTGTTTAATAAAATAATTTATAATCTCTAAAATACATAATAATAATAGTTTAAATATCGAGATTTTCTGGAATAGTGCTTGAAAAAATATTAATCTTATGATAGATTATAAGTAAATCGAATTGTAATAGGGTGGATAATATATGAAATTAAATAAAAAAGTAATTATATTTTGCATTGTTATACTTATAGTTGCAATTATCATAGGAATATATTTTTATAAAAGAAATAATAGTATAGCAAATGATACAATAAAAGAAAATGCCTATATAGATATATGGAGAGATAAATCTATGGATGCTGATATTAGCTTATATTCAATAGGAAGTGGGGCAAATGAGAAATTATATTTAGGTGCACAGTCGCTACATTATCTTATAAATAAAAACGGAGATGTACATACATATCAAGCTAGTTCTTATCAAAATAAGAAGACAGGCAAAAGAGATCCTGCAACAGTTAAATATATTAAAACACTTTCACAGTCTGAATTAGAGAATTTAGAAAATGATTTGAAATCAATTATAGATTTTAATCTTAGTGACTCTATTAGTTTAAATTCTTCATATTGGTATATAAAAATAGATGGTAATTCGACTAGAGTTAATGTGAATGTGAAAACAAGTATATTGAATAATTATTTATAATTTTATTAGAATTTTTACTATGACGATTGACATAAATTTTTACCAAAGCACTTGAATTTTTATAGAAATTATGGTATAAATATATTGAGTGGCATTTAGAAAACTTTCGAAGCTCTAAGTCATTCATACGACCTAGAATCTAATTAATAATTCTAGGTGTTTTTATTATTTGAACCAAAAGTATTGATAAATTAATAAAATTATGTTAAAGTAAAAATAATAAATCGAATTATATTAAAAAGAGCATTACTATTTGCAGATATGTTTTTTGACATACCAGCTCCGTAATCGCTCCAAAAATGAGTGCGAGTTTAATAAAACTTTGCACTTGTTTTTCTTATTATAAAGTAATTTAACAATTATAATCTAATATTTTAAAATGATATTTAATAAAAAATAATGTGTTATTATAAAAGGCGAGGTATTTGTATAGTGGAAAGTTTAGAAAACAAAAAAATAGATAATATTTTATATAGTTTATCAAAATCTAGTTTTAGAAGTAAATTTCATTTAAAACAGAAAGATAAAGAATATGTTAGAGAAAAAGGTATTTCTAAAATAAGAGAACATGCTTATGATATTGTTAATAAACGTTTAGCACCCGCTATAATTCTAAATGATGGAAAACAAACTCCAATGAAAGGTCATCCTGTATTTATAGCACAACATGCTACAGCTACTTGTTGTAGAGGATGTTTATATAAATGGCATAAAATTCCATTAGGTACCAAATTAAATGACAAAGGAAAAGATTATATTGTAAATATCATAATTAAATGGATAAATAAAGAATTAAACGAATAATAAAAAAGAATGTAATAAGTTGTCATAAAACTTGAAGTGCGATGAGAATTGTGATATAATAATACATACAAAAATACACAAATAAAATATAATTATATAAGGAGGAATTATTGTGTTAAATAACATGATAAAAATTATTATTGGAAATGAAGAAAAAATGGTAAAAGAAAATGTAAATGTAAAAGACTGTATCGATGATGAAAATGAAGAAATATTGGCAGTAAAAGTTAATAATGTCATACATTCTGTATATTATTCATTGGTAGAAGATTCTGTTATTGAACCAATAACATTTTATTCTGATGAAGGAAAAAGAATATATGCTCGGACACTTAAGTTTATATTTTTAAAAGCTTGTTATAATCTAAATTTAGATTTAGATAAAATAGAGTTTACTAATAAAATACAAAATAATTATTTTATTAGATTTAAGCAAAAAATTGATGGCTGCTTAATTGAATGTATAGAAGAAGAGATGTGGAATATCGTACTTGGTAATTTAAAAATTTCAAAGATAAAAGTTTCATATGAGAACGCCAAAAAGATATATAAAGGCATTGGATCTGAACATCAATTAGATAACTTTAGAATAAAGACTAGAGATACATATACTTTTTATGAATGTGATGGTTACTATAATTATATGTATGGACTTATTGCACCATCAACAGGGTATATAAAGAATTTCAAGTTGCAAAGCTATAAAGATGGAGCAATACTATTTTTGCCTGATGAGAATAATATTAATTTTGTAAATACCGAGATAATATCAAATAATGTTATGGAGGAATTTGTAAAATTTAAAAGAATTGAAGAAAACATAGGAATTAAAAGTGTATCTGATATTAACATGCAAGTATTAGGAGATTCTGTTTCAAATACTATACGATATGCAGAATTAGTTCATTCCAGAAGATTTGTTGAAATCGTAAATAGAATATCTGAAGATAATAAAATTAAAGTTGTTTTTATTGCAGGTCCTTCATCATCAGGCAAAACAACTTTTTCTCAGAAACTAGAGGATGGTTTAAAAATAATTGGTAAAAGAGCAATTCATATTTCTATGGATAACTATTTTAATGATTTAGAGAATATACCAGTAGTAAATGGTGAAAAAGACTATGAAGGAATTGAAAATCTTGATTTAAAACTCTTTTCATCTCAAATGACTAATCTTTTACAGGGTAATAGTGTAATTATTCCAGAATATAACTTTAAGATATCCCAAAAAGAATTTAATCCAAATAATGTTTTACAGATGATGGAAAATGATATATTAATTATAGAAGGAATACATGCATTAAATCCAATTGTACATTCTTTGGTAAAACAAAAATCATTTAAAATATATTTGGCACCTCTTGTAACTTTAGGTCTAGATAACTTTACTAAAGTATCTTCAAATGATACAAGACTTATAAGAAGAATTGTAAGAGATGCTGATATAAGGGGAGTAAAACCAGAGAATACTTTAAAAGATTGGAAAAAAGTTTTAGCTGGTGAAAAAAAGAATATTTTTCCATATGTCAATCTTGCTGATGAAATATTTAATACAAATTTAGTTTATGAGCTTGGAGTTTTAAAGCCATTTGCAGAAAAATTGCTTTTAAAAATTCCTGAAGAAAGTGAGTACTTTTCTGATGCAAGAAGGCTGTACAAATTACTTAAAAATTTTCTTCCTATTGAAACAACTGATATTCCAAAGGATTCTATAATTAAAGAATTTATAGGAAGTGGATGTTTTAAAAGATAATTAATCTTAGTGCTGTATAATTTTATACGGCACTTTTATTTGTTTTATAAAAAATATATGATATAATATTTAAATAATATATATTTTTTATATAAAGTTCATCAAATTATCACAAATATATTGTATTATATATGTAAATATATTTTTTGGGGGGATATAATTGAAAATATTAGTAGTGGATGATGAAGCAAATATACGTAATGTATTAAAAGAATATGCTGAGTTTGAAGGATATGAAGTAGAAGAGGCTGGTAATGGAATGCAGGCAGTAGAAATTTGCAAAGATAAAGATTTTGATATAATAATAATGGATGTAATGATGCCAAAACTTGATGGATTTTCTGCAATAAAAGAAATAAGAAAAAGTAAAAATATACCAGTACTTATGTTATCAGCAAGAGGAGAAGAGTATGATAAATTATTTGGATTTGAAATAGGAATAGATGACTATGTTGTAAAACCATTTAGTCCTAAAGAAGTTATGGCAAGAGTTGCTGCTATAACTTCAAGAGCAAGTAGTAAAGAAGAAGCAGGAAAAGAAGAAAAATATACTTATGAAGGATTAGAGATTGATATGCTAGGTAGAGTTGTAACAGTTGATGGAAAGAAAAAGGAACTTACACCTAAAGAGTATGATCTTTTAGTATATTTAATAAAGAATAAAAATATAGCTTTATCAAGAGAAAAAATATTAAATGAAGTTTGGGGTTATGATTTCTTTGGTGAAGATAGAACTGTAGATACTCATGTGAAAATGTTAAGAAATAGTATTGGAAAGTATAGAGATAAGATAATTACTATAAGAGGAATGGGGTATAAGTTTGAAGAATAATAGAATAAAAAATTTTATTAATAATACAAAGAATACTCTTACTTTTAAAATATGGCTTTACTTTTTTATATTTGCAATATCCCTTTTTATAATTTTATGGTTTATGCAAGTAATTTTTATTCAGAGCTATTATAGCTCTATGAAAAAAAGAGAAGTACATAGAATTGCAAGTAATATAGAAACAGAATATAATAAATCGAAAGACTATGAGGAGTATATTGATAATATAGCATATAAAAATGCTTCTTCTATTTTTATACTTGATAAGACAGGTAATGTAATTTATTCTTCAAACAATTCTTCTGGACAAGGAAATATTACACAAGTACCAACAAGACCAATTACTATTGATACAACGGGTATTGTTAATAAAATATTATCAAATATTAATAATAAGATAAGTTATACATTAAGAGTAGATAGATTTAAAACAGAACTTTATGTTTATGGTACTCTTATGGGACAGTCAGGTGATTGTTTGGTAATAGTATCTTCAATAGACCCTATTGATGCAACAACCACCGTTCTTCAGAGTCAACTTTTATATATAACTTTTATAGCTCTACTTATTGCATCTGTAATATCAATATTTATCTCTAAGCGATTATCTAGACCAATAAGAAATATTAACGAAAATGCAAAAAAATTAGCAAAGGGAAATTATAATATAACTTTTGATAAAGCAGGATATAAAGAGTTAGATGATTTGGCTGATACTTTAAATTTTACTACTAAGGAGTTAGCAAAAACTGATAAATTAAAAAAAGAACTTATTGCAAATGTTTCACATGATTTAAGAACCCCTCTTACTATGATAAAAGCATATTCTGAAATGATACGTGACTTATCTGGTGATAATAAAGAAAAAAGAGAAGAGCACTTAAAGGTAATAATAGATGAGACAGACAGACTTACAACTTTGGTAAATGATATGATGGATATATCAAAAATTGAATCAGGTCTTTTAGTATTAAATAAAGAAAATTTTGATATGTGTATACTTGTAAAAGAAATAGTAGCTAGATTTAGTCTTGCAAATGAGTCTTCTGATTTAAATCTTGTTACTGATATTCCTAAAGAAGCATATGTAAAAGCCGATAAATCAAAAATTCAGCAAGTATTATACAACTTAATTTCAAATGCTATAAATCATAGTGGAGATAGCAAAGAAATAAAGGTAAAGATTACTACTTCGCAAAGGAAAGTGAAAGTGTTGGTTATTGATAATGGAATAGGTATAAAAAAAGAAGAACTTTCGCATATTTGGAGTAGATATTATAAAGCAAATAAATCATTTAAAAGACCAGATTCTGGTAGCGGACTTGGACTGTCTATAGTAAAAAATATACTTGATATCCATAAAGCTGAATATGGAGTTGAGAGCGAATATAAAAAAGGTGCTTGCTTTTGGTTTGAAATTGATAGAATAAATAAAAAGGATAAAAAAGAAAAATAATAAGTCGTCACAAAAATTGACGACTTATTTAGTATGTTATACCATTTATTACTGTATTAAATAGAGATACACTAGCATAAGGATATGGTCTGTTAATAGCTTTTGGCTCATCATATCCATTCCAACATGCTATTGTATAGTTATCTGAAAAACCACAGAACCATTGATCTACATCACCATCTGTATTACCAGTTTTTCCAGCAACGAAATTATTTCCTAAGTTTATATAACCATATGCAGTTCCCCATTTTACAACATCTTGCAAGCAACTTTTTAACATATTTGCAGTATTTTCATTCATTACCTTTTTTGTAGAATAGTCAGCTTCTAATATAAGATTTCCTTCTTTATCAACAACTCTAGTGTAAAATTTAGGCTCATTATAAATACCATTATTTGCAATTGTAGCATAAGCATTAGCCATTTCTATAGGTTTAACACCCTTTGTAAGGCCACCTAGTGCTAAAGGGGCAATTGATTTATCTTCTTGTTGAAGACTTTGTAAACCTAATTCTTTTGCAAAATTAAAAGCAAAGTTTAAATCTATGCTTTGAACAGTTCTAACTGCTGGTAAATTCATTGATTTTGCTATAGCTTGTCTTACTGTAACATAGCCATTAAAATATCCGTAGTAATTTTTTGGTGACCAACCATTTATATTAACAGGTAAATCTTCAACATAAGAATCTGGAGTTAGCTTACCAAGTTCAAAAGCAGGACCATAAGCTCCTAATGGTTTCATGCATGAACCTGGTTGTCTATAACTTTGAGTTGCACGATTTAATACAAAGTTTCCTTCTTTTTTTCCAGCCCCACCAATAAGCCCAAGTACGTTACCATTTTTATGATCTAATACAACCATAGCTGACTGCATAAAACCACCATCTGCATCATTATAGAAAATAGCAGTATTAGAGTAAGTATTATCAATTACTTGTTGAACTTTCGGATCTAATGTAGAATATATTTTATATCCTTTAGTGTAAATATCTTTTTTGGCTTGTTCAAAAGATATATTTTGTTTTTTTGATATATTTTTAGCAACATTTTCTATTGCAGCATCAACGAAATAACTTTGCGTTTGATTTATATCTGCACTTTTTTTAAATACTACTTGTGTATTTATAGCTTCATTATATTCTTCATTTGTTATTTTACCTAGTTCTAACATTTTATCAAGAACTACTTTTTGTCTTTTTAAAAGTCTTTCTCTAGCAGTATCACTTGCATAAGGATTAGTTGCTTCAGGTGATTGAATAGCAGCCGCTAAAATAGCACTTTGAGCTAGATTTAATTCTGTTACAGGTTTATCAAAATATACTTTTGATGCCACTTGTACGCCATAAGCATTCTTACCTAAATAAATTGTGTTAGCATAAATTTGAAGTATTTCTTCTTTAGTGTATTTTGTCTCTAAAAGAAAAGCTCTGTACCATTCACGTACTTTTCTCATTATACTCGTTTCATTATCACTTGTTAAATTTTTTACTAATTGTTGAGTTATACTACTTCCACCAAAGCTAGAGTCTTTTTCATTAAATAGGTAATTTATGATTGCAGCTGATGTTCTTTGAATATCAATTCCTGAATGTTCAAAAAATCTTTCATCTTCAATAGAAATAATCGCATTTACTAGATTTTTTGGTAAATCATCATATTTTACTTCAACTCTGTTTTCCGTACCATATAAATATCCTATTTGATTTCCATCTTTATCATAAATATAACTTGATATTTGCATATTATTTATTATATCGCCATTTAAGAGTTCTTGAGTTGATTTATCACTTAAAATATCTTTCATTACACCACGAACATAACTATACACATATACAAGGCAAGAAATAAGTATTGTAGCAATACTTATTCCAATAATTAGAGAAATTATAATAGCTTTTTTAACTTTTTTTGGTTCATATTTAGCTTTTGTTCTTCTCATTTAATTTCCTCCGAATTTTCTTTATATAATTATAACTCACAGTAGTACATTTATCAATAAAATTTGTCAAAAAAATATAAAATATTTTATATAAAAGAAAGCTTCTTTTTGTGATTTTTTATAATGCATAAAAATGTAATCAAAAAGATATAATAAAGTAGTTATATAGGTTTGTATATTTTTTTTGTTATTTTTCAAAATGAGTGGGTATACAAAAAAACATATACAAATTAATAAAAATCTGATATACTAAATAAAAAAGGAGCAAAAAATGTTTAAGAGTGTAGATATAAAATTATTTAGTATAGCAATTGGAATAGAAGAACCTTGGGAAATATATGACGTGAAATTAGATGAAAAAAAAGATTTACATATATATGTAAAGTTTAAAAGAGGTACAAAATTTGAGTGTAAAGAATGTGGAAAAAAATGTAATATACATGATACAGTTGAAAAGACATGGAGACATTTAAATTTTTTTGAACATAAGGCATTTATACATGCAAAGGTTCCAAGAATAACGTGTGATAAGCATAAAACACATTTAATAGATGTACCATGGTCTAAAAGACAAACAGGATTTACTACTCAATTTGAAGAGTTCGTAATGGCATTAGCAAAAAAGATGTTAGTATTATCAGTAACAAAAATAGTAAAAGAAAGCTATGGAAGAATATGGAGGATAATAAGAAAATATGCTGATGAGTATATAGAAAATATAGACTGTAGCGGAGTAACTCAAATAGGATTAGATGAAACATCAAAAAAAGGACATGACTATATAACAGTATTTATTGATTTAAAAACATCAAGAGTAATATATATAGCTGATGGGAAAAGTAGTTCTACAATAGAAGAATTTAAAAGTTTTTTTGTACAACAAGGAGGAAATGTAGAAAAAGTGACAGATGTAACATGTGATATGAGTATGGGATTTACTAGCGGTATAAAGACAGCATTCCCAAATTGTAGAATAATCTATGATAAATTTCATGTAATAAAATTGGTAAATGAAGCAGTTGATCAAGTAAGGAAAAAAGAATTAATAACAAATAAAGAAATAAAAGGAACAAAATATATATGGTTAAAAAACAAAAGCAATCTAACAAAAAAACAAGAGAATCAGTTACAAAGGTTATCAAAAATGAATTTAAAAACAAGGACAGCATATAGGCTAAAATTAGCCATGCAAGATATATATTCACTAAGTTATACAGTAGATTTAGCAATAGAAGAATTTAATGAATGGATAACGTGGGCTTTAAAAAGTAAAATAGATGAATTAAAAAAAATAGCCAAAACAATAAAATCTAAAATGAGAGGAATAACAAATTATTTTCATAGCAGATTAACAAATGCAGTATTAGAATGTACTAATAGTATGATACAAAATATAAAATCTCGTGCAAGAGGTTATAAAGATTCTGAAAATTTTAAAGCGATGATTTATTTGATGAATAGTGAAAATAGAGTTGTAAGGTAATTTTACTTTATGTAAAACTACCCACACAAAATAAAAAGAAACTTGTAGTAACTCATTCTAAAGACGTGGCAGAGAACGCTGATATAGTATATGATTTAGCAAATTATAAAAAATAAAATATTCATATACATTTTACTAGGCTATCATAAAACTATCACATTAAAGATATATAATTTGGGTGTAAAAAATAATAGTACAAAGTATAAGTTCTATAATGTATTCTATTAAATATAATATAGTAAAAAGAAATCCGATTAGACTTTTTAGTCTGTTAAATATATTTTATAAAAATAAAGAGAGGGGTGATAATGGTAGGATATAAAATTTCTGTAATAAGCAGATAATAACAAAATGTTATTAGAATATATTAATTTAAAAATCAAAGGAGGTGATAGCTATAAAAGTTGTTAACCTAAATTAAATTGATTTTTAGGGGGTGATATATAATAAATTAAATTATAGTCACAAAAATTTAAGCGTTATAAATCTTTAATATAGATTTTAATATATATTAATTCAGAATATATTAATTGTAAAGAGGGTGATATATGTAAGATAAAAATAAAGTTAAAATATATTTTTAACTTTCCATAATTCAAAATATAAAGACGATTCCTATACAAAATTAGAATAAAATGAACGGTAAACAAGATTAAATAAAACTTTTTCATATATATAAAACTTGTTTAAAGGCTAGGGTAATTTCCTAGTCTTTTTTGTATCAATATATCTTATAATTTCATATTATATATTAGCGTTATAAATACGCTAATAAGGAGGGAAATTAGGATATGTGGAATAATAATGGATATGGATGTTGTCAAAAACAAGACTTTCAAAAAGATAACTGTTGCTGTAAGCAAGAAAAAAATTTTGACTGCTGCTATCAAAAACAAGAAAAATGTTGTTGTAGACCAGAACCAAAATGTTGCTGTTGTTGTTTTGAAGAAAGAAGATAACTTCAACTGTTAATATAAAAGAAAAGCTAGAAATAGCTTTTCATACATAATTAGAATCCAAATATTCTTTGGATTTGAATAAAAGCAGCTTGAGTTTTGGGGGCAGTATATCTAAATTTCACTTTTTTATCTTCAACAGCCTTAATATACTTATTAATTATAGAATCGAAATTTTTCTTTTCTATAAAATTCCAATATCTAGTTTCCCCTTCTTTAATATCTTTCCATTTATATTTAAAATATGAATTTTTGTACATCCATTCATATTTTTTCTCATTATTCTCCTTATTAAAACCAGTGGCAAATGCCCCTGGTTCTATTATTCCTATTTGTATATTTGTATCATCTAATTTTTTCATTTCTTTTCTAAGAGATGAAGCAAATCCCTCTATTGCAAATTTTGAAGAACAATAAGGCCCTAAAAAAGGCATTGATATTCTACCTGCAAGTGAGGAGAGAAAAATTATTCTGCCACGTTTGTTTTCTATCATTTTTTTTAGTGCTATTTGAGTAATTTTTATATTTGAAAATACATTTGTTTCAAATACATTTTCTATTCTATCTACAGCTATATCTGATATTGAACCTGAGTCCCCTATTGCGGCATTATTTATTAAAACGTCAAAATCTATTCCAATTAATTTATTTCTATCTTCTTCTAAACGTATATCTAATTTAAAAGCTTCTAAACTTATATTTCTATCTTCTGCAAGTATATTTAATTCTTTTGATTGTCTTTCATATTCAGTAGTTGCTATTACTTTATGACCACGTTTTGCAAGTGCAATTGCAGCTTCTCTTCCAAGTCCTGAACCAGCACCTGTTATTACAACTGTTTTTGGTATCACTAAAATCACCTCTATAGTTTATATTATGTATTTTTTATATGTTTTATATTCATAAAAAATAATATAAATTTTTTTAATTAAATAGAAATTTTTATATAATGTTATAAATATAAAAAAATAAATTAAATAAGAGAAAAAATGTATGAATAGTAAGAGTGTAAAAATTTTACAAAACTAACTCTAAACATATTGACAATTTTTTTTGCATATTATAAAATATAAAAAGTAGTAATGATTACTACTTTTGTGGAGGATATAACATGAAATATTCAAAACAACGTGAGATAATTCTTGAATATGTAAAGTCCGTTAATAATCATCCAACAGCTGAGACTATATATGAAGAAGTTAGGAAAGAAGATGACAAAATAAGTCTTGGAACTGTATATAGAAATTTAGAAAAGCTGTATCAAAATGGTGATATTAAAAGAATAAAAATAGCAAAGGCAAAGGATAGATTTGACGGATATACATATAATCATTATCATGGAATATGTATAAAATGTGGAAAACTAGTTGACATTTTTGTTGATTATTATAAAGATATAGATAAATATGTAACTAAAAGTACAGGAATAGATATATTATCTCATGATATAACTTTTAATGTTATATGTCCAGAATGTAAAAAATAAGGGAGGATTTATTTATGGAATTAAAAGGAAGTAAAACAGAAGCAAATTTAATGGCGGCTTTTGCTGGAGAATCACAAGCAAGAAATAAATATACATATTATGCATCAAAAGCTAAGAAAGAAGGATATGAACAAATAGCAGCAATATTTGAAGAAACTGCTGGAAATGAAAAAGAACATGCTAAAATGTGGTTTAAACTTTTACATGATAACGATATACCATCAACTGTAGAAAATTTAAAAGATGCTGCTGATGGTGAGAATTATGAATGGACAGATATGTATGATGGCTTTGCTAAAACTGCAAAAGAAGAAGGCTTTGACCATATTGCATTTTTATTTGAGTCTGTTGGTAAAATAGAAAAAGAACACGAAGAAAGATATAAAAAATTACTTGCAAATGTGGAAGAAGGAAAAGTTTTCGAATGTGGTGAAGTAAAAATGTGGAAATGTAGAAATTGTGGACATATCCATATTGCTGTATCAGCTCCTGCTGTATGCCCTGTGTGTGCACATCCAAGAGCATATTTTGAAATAAAAGCTGAGAATTATTAATATATAAGCTAGATGAAATGCATCTAGCTTTTTTCAAAGGAGGATTTGTATGAAAGAATTAAATTTATATTATTGTGAAACTTGTAAAAACTTAGTGGAAGTATTAAATAACAATCCAACATTAAATCTACAATGTTGTGGAAAAGATATGAAAAAAATAGAGGCAAATACTACTGATGGTGCAACTGAAAAGCATATGCCTGTTATAAATATTGAAGATAATTCACTTTTTATACAAGTAGGAGAAATAATGCATCCTATGAGTGAAGAACACTATATTTCTTGTATATATGTTGTAGATGATTTAGGAAATTATGAGAAAATAACTTTAAAACCTAGTGATAATCCAGAGGTTTCAGTTGATTTTAATGAAAATGCAAAAAAATTAAATATTTATTCATATTGTAATTTGCATGGACTTTGGAAAAAAGAAATTGATTTATAAAAAATTGAAAAATTAACCAATTATATATTTTTTAAAAATCCAAATAATAATATTGGGTGATAAAAATGAAACAAGATGAAAAAACAAAAAATTATAGCAATCAAAAGATAAAATGTGATGTTAAAGATTGTGCTCATAATTGTAATCCGGAATGTATATGTGAACTTGAAACAATAAAAGTTTGTACTTGTACAGATGGTGATGAGGCAAAAACACATGAAGGAACAGCATGTAAATCTTATGATTGTAAATGCTAATATATTTACCTAAAAAACATCAAATGTTATAATAATAGCATTTGATGTTTTATTATAGTATAACCTTTATAGTCAAAAACTTGACAAAAGTAAATAATCTGTTATAATATAATATATAAAAAATATACAAATAAAAATAATTTTTTTTGGAGGAATAATTTATGTAAAAAATTATAAATGTGTTCTTTTTATTAATGTTTTCATGTAGTTATAACTTTTTCAATCTGTTTAATATAATGAAAAAATATAAAAAAAGGAGAAGAAACTATGAAAAAAGCAAAATTTTATAAAGCAAAGTTTTATTTAGATTATATTAAATGTTTAAAATTAAAGGAAGAAGCTATTAAATATTTGAAGGATAAGAAATGTGAATATCTTAACGAAGAAGATAGGATAGAATGTGAATTTTGGAAACTTATTCCTGTTTTCTATGAATTTTGTTTACAAAATCCAGGAATAGAACCATTATATAACTTTGAATATTTAGAATTTGAAGTTTTTTTGTCACATTTTGGAAAAGAATTTCTAAAAGAAAAAGAACATTCGCTCAATCTAAGAGAAGAAAATGAGAAAAAAATTATAAGGTGTGCATTTAATGAACTTGTAAGAAATTTTGGAGAATATTATGATGATGAATATCAAACTATATGGACACCGTTTGAGTATGAAATAAATATATATTATTAAAATATATATTTATTTTAATAGAGGATATCTAGAAGAATTATTTTTCTAGATATCTTCTTTTATTATTATTTTTAGCATTCCATTTCTTGCATATGTTATATACTTGTGGTATAATTTATCGTATATGATTTAAGTGAGGGATTTATATGAGTATTACTAGACAAAAGGGATGTAGAGATATACTACCAGATGACTCAAAAATATGGCAATATATAGAAGAAAGAATAAGAAATATATGTAAAGTATATAATATACATGAAATTAGAACACCTGTGTTTGAAGCTACGCAGTTGTATGCTCGTGGTGTAGGTGATGAAACAGATATTGTAAATAAAGAAATGTATACTTTTTTAGATAAAGGAAATAGGAGTATAACTTTAAGACCTGAGCTTACAGCAGGAGTTGTGCGTGCATATATTGAAAATGGTATGTCATCAAAATTTTCAAGTCCAATAAAACTTTGGTATACTGGTAATATGTATAGATATGAGAAGATGCAAAAAGGAAGATATAGAGAATTTTCACAATTTGGTGTTGAAATGTTTGGAAGTTATTCTTATCTTGCTGATATTGAAACAATTAAGGTATCTTATGAACTTTTAAAAACTCTTGGACTTGCAGATAAAATAAGTTTAACTATAAATTCTATAGGATGTAAAAAATGCAGAGGAGAGTATATAAACAAATTAAAGGAATATATAAAACCAAATTTAGATAACATGTGTAGTACTTGCAAAACAAGGTATGACAAAAATCCTCTTAGAATTTTAGACTGTAAAGAAGAAATTTGTATAGAAATATTAAAAAATGCACCTGTTATAACTGATTTCTTATGTGAAGATTGTAGAAATGATTTTGAAAATGTAAGAGCTGCTTTAAATGATCTTAATATACCATATTTAGTTGACACTAGAATAGTTAGAGGTCTTGATTATTATAACAAAACAGTATATGAGTATGTATCAAGTGATTTGGGACTTGCAGTAGGTGGTGGAGGAAGATATGATGGATTAGTTTCTACTCTTGGTGGAGCAAGCACACCTGCTGTTGGTTTTGGAATGGGTATGGATAGATTAGTTATATTGTTAAAAGAATATGGTTTAGATAAAAATATATTAAATAAAACTGATGTGTATTTTTTAACAGATGACAGTACGTACATAAAATCTCAAAAGTATGTAAATGAGTTAAGAGAGTTAGGGTTAGTTGTAGAAACAAATATTCAAAATAGAAGTTTTAATGCTCAGTTAAAATATGCAAATAAAATTAATGCTACCTTTGTTATAATAATTGGAGAAGATGAATTAAAAAATAATGAATGTATCATTAAAAATATGAAAACAGGTATACAGTCAAAAATAAAATTAGATATAGATAGTATAAAGGAGAAGATAAAAAATGCATGAATATAGAACACATAAATGTAATGAATTAAATTTAGAAGATGTAGGAAAAAAAGTAAAGCTTTCAGGTTTTGTAAAAACAATTAGGGACCTTGGAGGAGTAATTTTTGTAGATTTAAGAGATCATTATGGTGTAACACAACTTTTAGTAAATACACAAGATATGATAGAAAAAATGTCAAAAATAACAATAGAATCTACAATTTGTGTTGAAGGTGAAGTTTTAAAAAGAGATAAAGAAAATGTAAATCCAGCAATTAAAACAGGTGAAATTGAGGTTTTAGTAACTTCTATTACTGTACTTGGAAAAGCTAAAAATATACTTCCATTTAAAGTAGAAGAAAGTGAAAATGTAAGAGAGGATTTAAGACTTGAATATAGATTTTTAGATTTAAGAAATGAAGAAATACATAAGAAAATTGTATTTAGATCAAAAGTACTTAAATTTTTAAGAGATAAAATGGATAGTATGAATTTTACAGAAATTCAAACGCCAATTCTTGCTAATTCTTCTCCTGAGGGGGCAAGAGATTTCTTAGTGCCAAGTAGATTACATCCGGGTGAATTTTATGCATTACCACAAGCACCACAACAATTTAAGCAACTTCTTATGATATCTGGATTTGATAAATATTATCAAATAGCTCCATGTTTTAGAGATGAAGATCCAAGAGCTGATAGATCACCAGGTGAATTTTATCAACTTGATTTTGAAATGGAATTTGCAACTCAAGATGACGTTTTAAATGTACTTGAAGAAATTACGAAGTCAACTTTTAAAGAGTTTACTAAGAATAAAAAAATAACAGAAGGTAATTTTGAAAGAATTCCTTTTAAAGTAGCAATGGATAAATATGGTACTGATAAACCAGATTTGAGAAATCCTCTTGTAATAGACGATGTAACAATAGCATTTGAAAATTCTGATTTTAAGGTATTTAAAGGAAAAACAGTAAAAGCTATAAAAATAAATGCAAAAGATTTACCTAGAAAATTCTTTGATTCTATGGGAGATTTTGCAATAAATGAACTTGGACTTAAAGGTCTTGCGTGGGTAAAAATAAATGAAGGATTTGAAGTAAGTGGTTCTATAGCAAGATTTGTTACAGGCGATGTATTAGAAAAGATAAAAGAAATTTGTAATTTAAAAGAAGAGGAAGCTTTATTTTTTGTTGCTGATGAGTATAAAAAAGCATGTAAGGATGCAGGTGATATTCGTATAGAACTTGGAAAAAGACTTGATATAGTAGAGAAAGATGCATATAGATTTTGTTTTATAGTAGATTTTCCTATGTATGAATTAGATGATGATGGAAAAATAGAATTTTCACATAATCCATTTTCAATGCCAGTAGGTGGAATTGATAGTCTTCTTAATAAAGATCCAATTGATATAATTGCATATCAATTTGATTTAGTTGGAAATGGATATGAACTTGCATCAGGTGCTGTTAGAAATCATGATACAGATGTTATGATTAAAGCTTTTGAAATAGCAGGTTATACTGAAGAAGATGTAAGAATAAGATTTGGTTCATTATTTAATGCTTTTTCATATGGAGCACCTCCACATGCGGGGGCTGCACCTGGAATTGATAGAATGATAATGCTTCTTTTAGAAGAAAATAATATACGTGAAGTAATTGCTTTTCCTAAAAATTCTAAAGCAAGAGATTTACTTATGCATGCACCAAGTGTAGTTAATAAGTCTCAACTTGACGATGTACATATAAAGATAAAAGAAGAAGATATAAAAAAAGATGAATAAAACAAATAAGGGGTAAAATATATGAAAGTATCAATACTTGGAATGGGAGCTTTTGGCATAGCTTTAACTAAAATATTAAATAAAGATATAAAAATATCAATGTGGACAAATTTTGAAGATGAGCTAAAAGCTGTGGAATTAAAAAGAGAGAATCCTATAGTGCTTCCAGAAGTAAAAATTGATAAAAATGTTGAGCTTACAACAAATTTAGAAAAATGTGTTAAAAATTCTAATATAATATTTATAGCAGTTCCAGCAATAGCAGTAAGAGAAGTAGCTAGTAAACTACAAGAGTATATTGATAAAGATCAGGTTATTTGTATTTTAACTAAGGGTATAGAGAAAAGTACGAATATGTTTATGGTGGATGTTATAAAAGAATGTATAGATACGGATAATATTTGTGTTTTTGCAGGACCTTCATTTGCAATAGAAGTAGCAAATAGGGCAAATATTGGTATGGTTATAGCTTCAGAAAAAGAAGAATGTAGAAACAAAGTATTGCAAGTGATTAATAAGGAGAATGCTTGTTTAACTCAGACTAGCGATGTATTAGGTGTAGAAATTTGTTCAGCTGCAAAGAATGTTTTTGCTATTATATGTGCAATGTTAGACGGAATGAATGAAGCTGATTCTACAAGAGCTGCTGTGATTACAAATTTAATTAATGATTTTAGGTTAATTATGGGAGTTCTTGGTGGAAAGGAAACAACTATCTATTCTTATGCTGGTATAGGAGATTTGCTTCTTACTTGTACAAGTCCAAAAAGTAGAAATTATACGTTTGGAAAATTTTTAGGACAAGGTATGAATACAACTGAAGCTTTAAATAATATGCAAGTAAAAACTGTAGAAGGATTATATACTTTGGATGCCATATATAGCATTTTAAAACAAAAGAAGGTTGTTATAAATTCTATTAATCTACTTTATGATGTTGTATATAATGGAAAAAAAGTTGATAATTTATTAAAGGAGATTTCAAATTAATGGATAGACAAGAAATAATAGCTGATATAAAAAAAGAAGCGCTAGCTAATAAAGTGCCAATACTTCAAGATAAATCTTTAGAACTTATACGATTAATATTAAGAATCAAAGAGCCTAAAAAAATTCTTGAGATAGGAACTGCTGTGGGGTATTCTGCTATAAACTTTGTAGACGAATTAAATGGTAATGTTTTTGTAAAAACAATAGAAAAAAATGAAAACATGTATAATATAGCAAATCAAAATATATCTAAAGTTGGATTTGTAGATAATATAGATGTTATACTAGCAGATGCCACTAAATATTTACCTAATTTAAAAGAAGATAATGTATATGATGTTATATTTATTGATGCTGCAAAAGGACAATATTTAAAATTTCTAGAAAATGCCATTAGATTAATAAAAAATGGTGGTGTAATAATTGCAGATAATGTACTTTTTAAAGGAAGGGTGCTTTCTGATTATAACGAACATAAGTATAGAACAGCGGTTAATAGATTAAGAAATTATATAAATATAATAAATAATGATAAAAGATTAAAATCGACAATTTTAGATATTGGAGATGGGGTTGCTGTAAGTAAAGTAACAAAATAATGTACAAAAAATTGGAATATTTCTTTATTTTTTTGTGAATAATTAGTGAAAATGTCTCTTTTTTTACTTAGTAATAATTAGTGAAAATGTCTCTAGTGTATTTATAGTGATTTCACTAATAATTAGTAAAAATGTCCTTAATTTTAATATTGACTTATTTTATAATTTTAATATAATAATATTTGTTATTTAAGGAGACAAGGCAATGCTGGGGAGCAACCTGAGCACTTAAGTAATGCTATGCAAAAAAGTTATATTTCTTTTTTGAAAGCCCTAAGCGTTAAACCCTAGGGTTTGGGGCAAAGCCCCAATATTAATGTTTGAGCATCATATTTTTTCTCCAAGGATGATTAGCTGGT